>JANOMD010000314.1:0-4734 GCA_031420135.1 Rhodoferax sp.
GGGTCCAGCGGCAAAGGGTGAACACATAGGCATCCAGCACGGTGTACTGCGCACCCATGAACCAGTCGTCCAGCGCCGGCAAATCGTCGGCGGCTTTGCTGCGCTGTTTGACCCGATCCAGCTCGTCGTCAAGCTGCTCCAAATAGCCGCCAATCCGCGCCTGCGCTTGGGCTTTGACTTCCAGCGCGCCGGTCTGGTTGCCGTGCGCCACGTAACGCTCAGGGTAAAAGTAGGAAATCAGGCTCGGTTGCATGGTGCTGCTCAGCCAAACCAGCCATTTGTAAAAATGCGCCCGCTCGGGCGTGCCCAACGCGGGTGCCAGATGGGCGTTGGGATGTGAGTCGCTCAAATGCAGACAAATCGCTGCCGATTCGTACAACACCAGATCGCTCTTTGGCGCGCCGGTTTCTACCAGCGTGGGAATCAGTCCGTTGGGGTTGAGTTTCAAGTACGGCGCCGACTTGTGCGCCTGCGCCTCGCGGTCGACCAGAACCAGCTCGAATGGCTGGCCCAGCTCTTCAAGCACGATGTGCGGGATCATCGACGCATTGCTCGGGTAGTAGTGCAATTGAATCACTTTGAATCCTTCAGGCCGAACAGGGCAGCCCCGTTGCCCCAGCCAATCTTGCGCGCGACGTCTGGCGGCAAATCGCCCAGCCAGACGCGGTAGCCTTGCATCAATTCGTCGTAATACTGCCACCGCTGATTGACCCAGGTGTCAGAACCAATCATGAACCGGTCGGGGTATTTGAGCAACAAAGCGCGCCAGTCAGGACACAGTTTGCCCCCCTCGCAGGTCAGGCCAGGACGGTAAGACAACTCACCCATCAGCATCGGGTATTTGGCAAACAGTGCATCAATGCGGGAAGTCGGTGCGCCGCCAATGCTGGTGTGGGCCCAAATCAGCCGAAACCCGCCCCCACGCTCCAATGCTGCGCGGGCCGCAGCCGCCCGAGTGGGCTGTTCTGCATTGGGGCGACCCGGCGGCAGATCGCCGCTGTTGCTTGATGTGTGGGCCATCAGCAGGTCAATCGCGACATCGTCCACATGCGCCAGCACGGCCAGGTTCTTCTCTTTGGCCAGCACCATCAATTTTTTGGTCACTGGCGCGTTCGCGTTGCTGCTGTCGTACAGGTGAAATTCACCGATGCCCCGGTACGGTCCGCCACCCGTGCCCTGCGCCAGCTCGGCTTGCACCATGTCGTAAATCGATTCGTCCTTGAACCAGCTGTCGTAGTCGGCGCGATTGCGGTACAGCCGCACAAACGGCACCACCTGCAAGTCGCCCTTTGACGTGTCGGCCGCCAAGGTCTTGCTGCCCCCGTTCGGGCGTGAGTTCGCCAACACGCCCTTAACGCCATTGCGCTGGATGCGCGCCAGCACATCACTCAGCGGGTGCGGGCCGGACTGGCCGTTCCAGGCTTCGTCGTTGTAATGCAGGTGGGCATCAAACAATGGACCGGTGTAGTCAGCGGCACGCGCGGCGTTGGCGGTGCCGAACAGGGCAGCAGACAGTACTGACAGCGCGGCCCAACGGGCAAAAACCAACCGGCGCGGGGCTTGCCGGGTGCAAATTCGCAACATGGTTTGGCGCCTGTAGCTTTACCCAACGTGCTGGTCGAAAAACTTGAGTGTGCGCTGCAGTGCCAGCGCAGCCGCAGCCGCGTTGAAAGAACCCCGGTGGTCGCAATTGAAGCCGTGGTCGGCCGCGTAGATTTCCACACTAACGGCAGGCTGTGCCGTCTTGAACGCCATCACTGAAGGCATCGTGATGTGTTGGTCCTGGTCGCCAAAATGGCACAGCACTGGGCACAGCGGCTTGCGGGTGGCCTCTGCGCCGACGGTCATGCCGCCGCCGTAGTAGGGGACAGCCGCGCTCACGCCGCTCAACATGCAGGCCGCGCGCCAGGTCAGCAATCCGCCCCAGCAGTAACCCACCACGCCCACGCCAATGCTTTTGCCGGCCGTGTGGACCGTGTCTTCAGTCGACATTTTCCCGGCGATGGCAGCGTAGTTGACGGCGGCCTGGATGTCCTGCATCACCAGGGGCGTGACGTCGCTGCCAGCCGGGCTCATCAGCGCTTCCACCGCCGCTTTCAGCGCCACGCCCGCGCCCATGTCGTCGCCGGTGTAGCCCAATTGCACGCCCTGTTGAATGCGGTGAAAAGTTGCTGGCGCCACCGCCAGATAACCGGCGGCGGCATAGCCGTCAGCAACATTGCGGATATGCGCGTTCACGCCAAAAATCTCCTGCAGCACGATGACGGCGCCCTTGGGCTTGCGCGCTGGCAATGCCACGTAGGCGGGCAAGGCAAAGCCGTCTTCGGAGGTGAGTTCGACGGTAAGGTTACGGGTGTCTGCCATGGAATTTCCTTGCTGGATAAATGTGTTGGAATGGATTGAAAGGCGACCTCAAAACGCTGGCACCAGGCGGCGCTGCAAAAACTCCAGCCGGTCCTGGCCCCAAAATATTTCGCCATTCACCACGTAGCTGGGCGCGCCAAATACATGCGCGTCAACCGCAGCCTGGGTGTTGGCGTCAAATTGTTGCTGCACCGCAGGTTGGCGGGACAATGCCAGGCGGTCAGCCGCCAGACCGCACTGAGCCAGCAATATGGCCAAGGTCTCAGGGTTGGCAATGTCCAGTTCCTGCTCCCACACCGCAGCAAAAACGGCGCCACTGAGGCGCATCGCCGCTTCGGCACCATCATGCAGACCGGCCGCAATGATCAGCCGGGCCGCGTCGTCACTGGCCACCGGGAAAAACTTGGGCTGGATGTTCATGGGCAGGTTCAGCGCATCGCGAAACCGCGCCAGCTCGACCAGCCGGTAGGCCTGGCGCTGCGGCGCGCGTTTGGGCAGCGGCAGGCCGCCCGAGACCGGGAAGATCCGGCCATAGTCGGCCGGACGCACGTTCACCGTGGCACCCGCTGCCTTGGCAATCGCGGTGAAGCGCGCATGGCCGAAATAGGTCCAGGGACTCTGCGGCGCGAAGTAGTAGTCAATGGTGGCGTTCAATGTTGTCTCCGTTCGGTCATGAAACTTGGGATGCGGGATGGGGGATGGGGGTAGACAGGATCGGTCAGTTTTGGGGGAATTGACCATTGCGGCTAACATCATTGTGCACGCTCAGGGATTGCACCGTGGGCAGGCACCGCGAATGCAGCAATCCCGCTTTTTTACCTCATTCGCCAAACTTTGTCTTCTTCCTTTGAAAAGTAAACCATGAACCCAGTTGTCTTGATCACCGGCGCCTCGCGCGGCATTGGCGCGGCGACGGCCCTGCTGGCGGCCCGGCGCGGCTATTCGGTGGCGGTGAACTACACCGCCAACTCGCTTGCCGCCGACGCGGTCGTTCGCGAGATTCGGGCCGATGGCGGCATCGCCATTGCCCTCCAGGCGGATGTTGGCGTGGAGGCCGACATCCTTCGCCTTTTCAATCAGGTCGATGCCAAGCTGGGGCGACTGAGCGCTTTGGTGAACAACGCCGGCGTGGTGGACGTGGCTGCGCGGGTGGACGAAATGAGCGCAGCGCGCCTGCTACGCATGTTCAACATCAATCTCGTGGGCAGCTTTTTGTGCGCCCGCGAAGCCGTGAAGCGCATGAGCACGCGCCATGGCGGCGCAGGCGGCAGCATTGTCAACCTCTCCAGCGCGGCGGCGCGGCTGGGCGGCGGCGGGCAGTATGTGGATTACGCGGCGAGCAAGGGGGCCATTGACACCTTCACCATCGGCCTGGCGAAAGAGGTGGCGCAAGAAGGCATCCGCGTCAACGCCGTGCGTCCCGGCATCATCGACACCGACATCCACGCCAGCGGCGGCCAGCCCGACCGCGCCCGCCAGCTCGCGCCGCTGGTGCCAATGCAGCGTGTGGGCAGCGCCCATGAGGTCGCCAAAGCCATCCTCTGGCTGATGACGGATGATTCAAGCTACACCACCGGTTCGTTTGTGGATGTGGCGGGCGGCAGGTGATGGACTACAAGCTGTTTCCGTTGCGGGGGCGCTGATTCTGTTTCATTTCAATCGGGTAGGGCGTTGCCCCTCAGCGCCGTTGCCCCAGCGGCACTTTGGGCTGGCTTTGCATGTCAAAGCCGATGAACGAAATCAGGAGCTGCACGCCAACAATCACCGGCAGCGCCGCCAGCATGACCTCGCCACTGGACGCGTGCACGCCGCTGAGCGCCGACTGAATCCATTTCGTCAGCCCGTAACTGCCACCAAACAGCAGGAAGCCGACTGCCAGGACCAGCTCCACGGACGCCACCGAGAATCCGCGCAAAAAGTAGTTGTACAGAATGCGTTTGGAGAAATTGCGCAGATGCCCCAGCGCAAAGCTGAACACTTCTCTTTTCACCGACAGGTTGGACTTTTCAGTGCCATAGACGGCGCGCATCGGAATATCCTGCACGACAGCGCCGAAGGTTCCCAGGCGAAACAGCATGTCGGTCTCGAAAAAATAACGCGGGCTGATTTTGTCCAGGGGCAGCAATAAAGCGGCCTGGCGGCTGATCGCGGTGTAGCCATTGGTGGGGTCAAAAATGCTCCAGTAGCCCGACGACGCCTTGCACATGAATGACAGCGCAGCGTTGCCGGCCAGCCGGGCAAACGGCATCGCCTGCACGTCTTCCAGGTTGAAAAACCGGTTGCCCTTGGTGTAATCGGCCCGGCCCTCCAGGATCGGCGCAACGAACTGGGGCAGCAACTGCGGGTCCATCTGGCCATCACCGTCGATCT
>JANOMD010000315.1:0-8937 GCA_031420135.1 Rhodoferax sp.
TGCACCGACTCGGCAGACAAGCGCGTCTCGAAGAACACCAACTCATGTTCGCCCGCCGCATTGGCTGCCGCAAGGAAATGCCTGTCGTGGGCCTGGGCGCTGCAAATGGCGATTTTCATTGCGGCTCTAGTTGCTGCCACAGACAAGCCCCCTTGCTGGCCTTGTCGATATCCAGCAGCAGCTTTTCGTGCTCGGTCATTTCCTGATCATTGGCAGCCAGCACCGGCAGCACAAAGGTACTCAGGTCGATAGCGGGCGCATCGTCCCCGGTCTGGCTGGGGCCGCCCACATCCATCATCAAGCTGTTTTGCCCGCGTGTAAGGTTGATGTACACGTCGGCCAGTAGCTCGGCATCGAGCAAGGCACCGTGCAGGGTGCGGCCCGAGTTGTCCACGTCAAGGCGGTCGCACAGCGCATCCAGCCCGTTGCGCTTGCCAGGGTACATCTCTTTGGCCATGGCCAGGGTGTCAGTTACCGTTGCAACGAATTGCTTGAAGACGGGACGGCCCAAGAGGCTCAGCTCCCTGTTCAGGAACCCGAGGTCAAACGGCGCATTGTGAATCACCACATTGGCACCCTGAATGTAATCCAGCAACTCGTCCACAACCGCTTCAAACTTCGGCTTGTCGTTCAAAAACTCGGTCGTGATTCCGTGAACCTTCAACGCCTCTTCATGACTGTCGCGCCCTGGGTTCAGGTAAAAGTGCTTGTTGTTGCCAGTCAGCTTGCGGTTGACCAGCTCAACACAGCCGATTTCGATGACGCGGTCACCCTGGTCGGCGTAAAGGCCGGTAGTTTCAGTATCCAAAAAAACCTGACGCATGGCTAGTGAACTTCCTTGGCGTGGTTGATGGAGTACTTGGGGATTTCCACCGTGACGTCCGTTTGTGCCAGAAACGCCTGGCAGGAAAGGCGCGAATTGGGCTCCAACCCCCAGGCGCGGTCCAACAGGTCCTCTTCATTTTCATCAAGTGCATTAAGCGATGCAAAACCCTCGCGTACAACGACGTGGCAGGTGGTGCAAGCGCAGCTCATGTCACAGGCGTGTTCAATGTTGATATTGTTTTCCAGCAGCGCTTCGCAGATGGATGTACCGGCGGGCGCCGTCACCTGTGCACCGTTGGGACAGTATTCCGGATGCGGAAGTATTTTGATAGTGGGCATATTTTCGATTCGCGAGCCGCTAAACGGCGGCAATATTCTTGCCAGCCAGAGCGATTTGAATGCCACGGTTCATCCGGGTTGCGGCAAATGCCTCTGTGCCATTGGCCAGAGACTTGGTGGCCGCTTCAATCGCGCTTGTGTCGTCAGAAGTGGCAGCAGTGTCTTGCAGCGCGGTGCAAAACGCCTCGATGTCCTTGCGCTCAACCGCTGACAGCAGTTCACCATCAGCGCCAAGTGCGCTGATGGTCGCCAGCAGCATCCGGTGGGCATCGACCTTGGCCTCGGCCAGGGCACGGGCTTTCATGTCAACGGCCGCGGTAGTGAAGCTGTCCTGCAGCATTTTGGCGATCAGATCGTCGCCCAGTCCATAGCTGGGTTTCACGTCAATCGCTGCTTCGACACCACTGACCTGCTCCCGTGCCGAAACATTCAGCAATCCATCGGCATCGACGGTGAAAGTCACGCGGATACGCGCCGCACCGGCCACCATTGGCGGAATGCCGCGCAGCTCAAACCGTGCCAGGCTGCGGCAATCAGCGACGAGATCGCGCTCGCCTTGCACCACATGCAATGCCAGCGCGGTTTGGCCGTCTTTGTAGGTCGTGAAGTCCTGAGCCATCGCCGTGGGAATAGTCTGATTGCGTGGAACGATGCGTTCGGCCAAACCACCCATGGTTTCGATCCCGAGCGACAGCGGAATGACATCCAACAAGAGCAAGTCGCCTGAAGGATTGTTGCCCGCCAATTGATTGGCCTGAATCGCAGCACCGAGGGCGACCACTTCATCCGGGTTCAGGTTGGTCAGCGGCTCGCTGCCAAAGTAACTGGCAACTGCCCGGCGCACCTGCGGCATGCGGGTGGCGCCGCCCACCATGACCACACCTTGAATTTCGCCAGGCGCAAGTTTGGCGTCACGCACCGTCCTGCGCACGGCATTGAGTGTGAGCGCTGTCAAATGCCCGGTGACTTCCTCAAACCTTGCGCGAGACACAATCATCTCAATCTTCGCAATCGACAAATTTGCCGTAATCGTGACTTCGTCCGAAGCGGTCAGGGCTTCTTTGCAGGCACGCGCAGCGACCTTGATGGCGGCTTTGTCGCCTGCAGAAGTGACCTGCACTTTTGACTGGTTCAAAGCCCAATCGGCAAGCGCCTGGTCAAAGTCATCGCCTCCCAGGTGCGAGTCACCACCCGTCGCAATCACCTCAAAAACACCCCGCGTCAAACGAAGAATGGAAATGTCAAAAGTGCCGCCGCCCAGATCGTAAATGGCATAAACGCCTTCGCTGGCGTTGTCCAGCCCATACGCGATGGCAGCAGCGGTTGGTTCGTTGATCAGGCGCAATACATTCAGGCCGGCCAGCTTGGCGGCGTCTTTCGTGGCCTGGCGCTGGGCAGCGTCGAAGTACGCAGGCACTGTGATGACTGTGCCAAATAGGTCGTCATTGAAAGTGTCTTCCGCCCGGTAACGCAGGGTTGCCAGAATGTCCGCGCTGACCTCGACCGGAGATTTCTCGCCCGCCACAGTTTGCAAGCCCAGCATGCCTTTGTGATCGACAAACCGGTAAGGCAGCTTGGCTGCTTCCTTGACGTCAGCCAGACTGCGCCCCATAAAGCGCTTGGCGGAAGCAATGGTGTTTTCAGGATCGGTGGCAACGGCCGCCAGGGCGTCAAATCCGATTTGCCGCCTCTCTCCTTCCAAATACCGAACCACTGACGGCAGCAGAACACGCCCGTCAGCGTCAGGCAGGCACTCTGCTACGCCATTTCGCACTGCGGCGACCAGGGAATGAGTGGTGCCCAAGTCGATGCCCACAGCAATGCGCCGCTGGTGCGGTTTGGGCGATTGCCCGGGTTCGGAGATTTGCAGGAGCGCCATGAGTTCAGAAATTTAAAAGGCTTTGCTGGGCGGGGTTTCCAACGTATCAAGGCGCTTCTCCACCTCAGACGCGAATCGATCCAGAAACATCAGCGCCCGAACCTGACCGACAGCCGTCGGATAGTCATGCGCCTGATCCAGCAGAGATTCACATTTTTCCAGCAACGCTTGTTTTGAATTCGACAACTCAGAGGTGATTTCATAAACATCTGCAAGGCTGGTAGCGCCTTCCAGATTTTCGCGCCACTGCATCTGCTGCATCAAAAACTCGGTGGGCATGGCAGTGTTGGTCTGCGCATTCACGGGTGCGCCATTCAACTCGCACAAATACGCAGCACGCTTCAACGGGTCTTTCAGCCGCTGGTACGCTTCATTGATGCGCACGGACCATTGCATGGCCACGCGCTGGGCGCTGGCACCCAGCGCCGCAAATTTATCAGGATGGGCTTCGCGCTGAAGATCCTTCCAGCGCGCATCAATCGCCGCCCGATCCTGCTTAAAGCGGTGTTCCAGATCAAACAGCTCGAAATCGCTGGACTGAAGTGTGGGCGCGGTCACAGGCGTTTTTCCATGAAGGCGCTCACGGCGTTGGCGTCGTACTCGCCAAATGAGTGGCATGGGACGCAACCGCATCGCAGGTACAAGCAGGCATCCAGCGCCGCCAGCAACGGTGCGACGCGAGAATCAAGCGGACTATAGGCGCTGACCTCTACCGCTGCCTCAAACCCGGAACGACTCACCGCAGCCGCACTTGTCGCGTTCATTGGGGTTGTTGAATTTGAAGCCCTCATTGAGGCCCTCGCGCGTGAAATCAAGCTGCGTGCCGTCAACGTAGGCGAGGCTTTTGGGATCAACCAGCACCTTGACACCATGGCCTTCAAAGATGATGTCCTCGGGGGCAAGCTCGTCAACGTACTCCAAGGTGTAGGCCAAGCCGGAGCAGCCTGTGGTTTTGACCCCCAGGCGCACACCCACACCCTTGCCTCGTTTAGTCAGGTAGCGGTTGACGTGGCGGGCAGCGGCCTCTGTAACGGTAACTGGCATCTCAGGCGACGAATGGTGCTGCTGTTTGTGCGGCTTGTTGGGCCACTTTTGGAGGGAGGTGCTTCTTCTTGTAATCATCCACCGCTGCCTTGATGGCATCTTCGGCCAGGATAGAGCAATGAATTTTAACGGGCGGCAAGGCCAGTTCTTCGGCAATCTGGCTGTTTTTAAGCGCTGCTGCCTGATCAAGTGTTTTGCCCTTGACCCACTCGGTGACCAGCGAGCTTGATGCAATCGCCGAGCCGCAACCGTAGGTTTTGAAACGCGCATCTTCAATCACGCCAGTCAGCGGGTTGACCTTGATTTGCAGCTTCATCACGTCGCCGCAGGCTGGCGCGCCAACCATACCAGTGCCCACGGTGGCATCGCCCTTTTCGAACGAGCCCACATTGCGGGGGTTTTCATAGTGATCCACAACTTTTTCAGAATATGCCATTTTGTTTACCTCTTAAATTTCAATGCGCCGCCCACTGGATGGTCGATATGTCAATGCCTTCCTTGTACATGTCCCACAGCGGGCTCAACTCGCGCAGACGCGCCACATTGACCTTGATCGTGCCGATCGCGTAATCGATGTCGGCTTCAGTGGTCCAGCGGCCAATCGTCATGCGCAGGCTGCTGTGGGCGAGTTCGTCGCTGCGGCCCAAAGCCCGCAGCACATAGCTTGGCTCCAGCGACGCGGAGGTACAGGCTGAGCCTGACGACACGGCCAGGCCCTTGATGCCCATGATCAGCGATTCGCCTTCGACATAGTTGAAGCTCATGTTCAGGTTGTGCGGGACGCGTTGGTCGATGTGGCCGTTGATGAAAACCTGCTCAATATCTTTCAAGCCCGCCAACATGCGGTCGTGCAGCGCCTGAATGCGCTTGTTTTCCTCATGCATTTCAGCTTTGGCGATGCGGTAAGCCTCGCCCATGCCGACGATCTGGTGCGTGGGCAGTGTGCCCGAGCGCATGCCTCGCTCATGCCCCCCGCCGTGCATTTGAGCCTCGATGCGGATGCGTGGCTTGCGCCGCACAAACAGCGCACCGATGCCTTTGGGGCCGTAAGTCTTGTGCGAGGTCAGGCTCATCAAATCGACCGGCAGCGTGCTCATGTCGATGTCTACCCGCCCAGTGGCTTGCGCCGCATCCACGTGGAAAACCACGCCTTTTTCGCGGCAGACTTTTCCGATCGCCTCTATGTCTTGCACCACGCCAATTTCATTGTTGACAAACATCACGCTGGCCAAAATGGTGTCGGGGCGAATTGCAGCTTTGAACACATCCAGATTCAACAGGCCATCTTCCTGCACGTCCAGGTAAGTCACCTCAAACCCCTGACGCTCCAGCTCCCGGCAGGTGTCCAGCACCGCTTTGTGCTCGGTTTTCACCGTGATGATGTGCTTGCCTTTGGTCTTGTAGAAATTGGCCGCGCCCTTCAAGGCCAGGTTGTTGGACTCGGTGGCGCCGGATGTCCATACGATTTCGCGCGGATCGGCATCAATCAATGCTGCGACCTGTTCACGCGCCTTTTCAACGGCGGCCTCGGCCTCCCATCCCCAAGCGTGGCTGCGCGATGCCGGGTTGCCAAAATGCTGGCGCAGCCAGGGAACCATGGCGTCCACCACGCGCTCATCGCACGGGTTGGTGGCGCTGTAATCCATGTAGATTGGGAAGTGAGGGGTGGTGCTCATGGCTGGCGGGTTGATAGTGGAGAACGTCAGAAATTACAACTTGGCAAACGAGTTGCTTTCATGACAACTTGGCAAACGAGTTGCCAAGGGCAAACACCGAATTCGGTGTGTTCATGCGAATCGGTTTGGAGACCGGCATCGCGGAGATTGCGCGTTTGATCATGGGTTTGTCCTCGACCTGCAGGCCTTTGGCCAACTGGTCATCGACCAGCTTTTGCAAGCTGACAGAATCCAGAAACTCAACCATGCGCACATTCAAAGACGCCCACAGGTCATGCGTCATGCAGCGGGCGCCCTCGCCCAGGCAGTTTTCCTTGCCCGCGCAGTGTGTCGCGTCAATCGGCTCATCGACCGACACAATAATGTCGGCAACGGTAATGTCTGACGCCTTGCGCGCAAGCGTGTAACCGCCGCCAGGCCCGCGGGTGGATTCCACCAGCTCATGGCGGCGCAGCTTGCCGAACAACTGCTCAAGGTAGGACAAAGAAATCTGTTGCCGCTGGCTAATGGCAGCCAAAGTGACCGGGCCATTGCTTTGACGCAGACCCAAATCAATCATTGCGGTAACTGCAAAACGACCTTTTGTGGTGAGACGCATGGCGAAACTCCTTAGTTACAAAATTACTGAACCGTCTTTTAGACACGTGTCTGAGTAATAAGTTCAAGTATAGCAATATCCGATCAATTTTGTCGGGTAAGCCGAGCGATGCCCCTACTTGTGTCTCTGACTAAATAGATTGTCGCCCAAGCCTGATGATAAACCCAGCCAACAAGGCAGACTGCCCCCCCACTATCGTCACCTGCGTGAAATGGTTTTCCCCGGCGCAGCAAGGATATAATTACTATTATAAAAATAGCAAACTATATATATAATACGAGAGGTAGAGCCTAAAATGACCAATTTTTAACGCATCAGAACGATTCTGAGCTCCCAATACACCCAAATTGGGTTTATTGACCGCTAAAAGTGCAATTTTTTTGCAAAAAATCAACCAAATAGACCTCTAGCTCTAGTATTATATAGATAGTTTGCTATACTATTTTATATTCTGGAAATGCAGCTAAAGCCTCGCACGCGCGACGACGGAAGTTGTTGAAAGAGCAGCGACCGAGCCGATCCCCACCACGTTGTCCACCCCAGGCGCGCCAAACGCCTGCTCTTTCAAAATGCCCAATTGGTCGCGCACTTTGGCGGCTTTCTCGAATTCAAGGTTGCGGGCATGTTCCATCATGAGCTTCTCCAGGCGCTTGATTTCGCGCGAGATGTCCTTCTCGCTCATGTCCTCCACGCGGGCTCGCTGCATGGCGTCGTTTTCAAGGCGGTCCAATTCGCGGCCGGCTTTCTCGCTGTACACCCCATCAATCAAGTCGCGCACCTGTTTGACAATGGATTTGGGCGTGATGCCGTGCGCCAGGTTGTGGGCGATTTGCTTGTTGCGGCGACGTTCGGTCTCGCCCATGGCGCGGCTCATCGAATCGGTGATGCGGTCGGCGTACAAGATCGCGCGGCCATTGAGGTTGCGGGCGGCGCGGCCGATGGTCTGGATCAAGCTGCGCTCCGAACGCAAAAAACCCTCTTTGTCGGCATCCAGAATCGCCACCAGGGACACCTCAGGAATGTCCAGCCCCTCGCGCAGCAGGTTGATGCCGACCAACACGTCAAACGCGCCCAGGCGTAGGTCGCGCAAGATTTCCACGCGCTCCACGGTGTCGATATCGCTGTGCAGGTAGCGCACTTTGATGCCGTTGTCGCTCAAATAATCGGTGAGCTGCTCGGCCATCTTTTTGGTCAGCGTGGTGATCAAAACCCGCTCATGCTTCTCGCTGCGGATGCGGATCTCCTGCATCACGTCGTCCACCTGCGACGTGGCGGGGCGCACTTCAACTTCCGGGTCCACCAGGCCGGTAGGGCGAACCACCTGTTCAACCACTTGACCCGAATGTTCTTTCTCCCAGTTTGAAGGCGTGGCCGAGACCAGCACCGCCTGGCGCATGCGCCGCTCAAACTCTTCAAACTTCAAGGGCCGGTTGTCCAGGGCACTGGGCAGCCTGAAGCCATATTCGACCAGCGTCGTCTTGCGCGAGCGGTCACCCAGGTACATGGCACCGAACTGCCCAATGGTCACGTGGCTTTCATCCACGAACATGATCGCGTCTTTGGGCAGGTAGTCTGTCAAGGTGGAGGGCGGATCGCCCGGCGCGCTGCCCGCCAGGTGGCGCGAGTAGTTCTCAATGCCCTTGCAGTGGCCCACTTCGCTGAGCATTTCAAGGTCAAACCGGGTGCGCTGCTCCACCCGCTGCGCCTCCACCAGCTTGCCTTCAGACACAAAGAATTTGATGCGCTCGGCCAGTTCAACCTTGATGGTCTCCACCGCCGCCACGACCTGGTCGCGCGGCGTGACATAGTGGCTGCCGGGGTAGACGGTGAAGCGTGGAATCTTCTGGCGGATGCGGCCCGTGAGCGGGTCGAACAGTTGCAGGCTTTCAATCTCGTCGTCAAACAATTCGAGGCGAATCGCCATCTCGCTGTGCTCGGCCGGAAAGATGTCAATCGTGTCGCCGCGCACCCGAAACGCGCCGCGTGAAAAATCAATGTCGTTGCGCGTGTACTGCATACGGATGAGTTGGGCGATCACGTCGCGCTGGCCCAATTTGTCGCCAGTGCGCAGCGTCATGACCATCTTGTGGTAGGCCTCGGGCTGGCCAATGCCGTAGATGGCCGACACGGTGGCCACAATCACTACATCACGCCGCTCCAGAATGCTTTTGGTGCAGCTCAGGCGCATCTGCTCGATATGCTCGTTGATGGCCGAGTCTTTTTCGATGAACAAATCGCGCTGCGGCACATAAGCCTCGGGCTGGTAGTAGTCGTAATAGCTGACGAAATACTCCACCGCGTTGTTGGGGAAAAACTCGCGAAATTCGCTGTAGAGCTGCGCCGCCAGTGTCTTGTTGTGGGCAAACACAATCGCCGGGCGGCCTAAGCGAGCGATCACGTTGGCCATCGTGAAGGTTTTGCCCGAGCCGGTGACCCCCAGCAGGGTTTGGAACACCTCACCGTCCGTTACGCCATCCACCAGCTTGTCGATGGCCTCGGGCTGATCGCCCGCCGGCGGGTATGGCTGGTAAAGGTCGAATGGCGAGCCAGGGAAGGTGACGAATTGGCCCACCCCT
>JANOMD010000316.1:0-8381 GCA_031420135.1 Rhodoferax sp.
TTTCATGCGGACTGGGAGAAGCGCGTCAACGCCCTGTATGCGCTGGCCGTCAAGCAGGGCATCTTCAACATGGACGAGTACCGCCACGCCATCGAGCGCATGGAGCCGCGTCATTACCTGTCGGCCGGCTACTACGAGCGCACGCTGACCAGCCTGGCCACACTGCTGGTTGAAAAGGGCCTGGTGACCGCCGAGGAGCTGGAGCGCCAGGCGTTGGGGACGTTCCCATTGGCATCGCCCAGTGCTGCGGGCCGCACCAATGGCCCTGCACGCGAGCACTTCAAGCCCGGTGACGCCGTCTGCGTACGCGGCGACCTGGTGCCCGGTCACCACCGACTGCCGGCTTACATTCGTGGCAAGCGCGGAGTGGTGGTGAGCGAATCACCGGCCTACCCGTTCCCCGACGCCCACGCGCATGGCGTGCAGGCGCAAGACGAACCGACCTTTGACGTGCGCTTCAGCAGCGCGGAACTGTGGCCCAATGCGGCGGATGCCGCCTTTGTGCATGTGGGGGTGTTTCAAAGCTATTTGACGCGAGCCCCTTAAAAGATGGAAATTGATGCGCAGACCTATGCGGTGCGGGCGGACGGGTAGTTGCTGACTTGCGAGGCGGCGGTGAGTTTGCCGATGGCGCAGCGGTATTTTCTGTTTTGACGATGGGATGTGTCGTGCGGCTTCTGGCTTTTTCTCAGCGGGGCTTTGCGTGATCGCGTATCCACGCTGCGAATCCCACTTCAGTCAACTCTCCGGCAGCCACAGCAAGAACTGTCAGGGTCGCGTCTGCTTGGGTTGCATGCAGGCGATAGCCATTCAGCGCGAGAAACATACCCACCGCCAAAAACGCAGCCCGTTTGTTGCCGTCCACAAATGCATGATTTTTGGCCAACCCAAGGCCGTAGGCAGCGGCCAGACGGGCAAAATCGGGTTCCTCGTACAGCGCCAAATTAAGCGGTCGAGCCAGGGCCGAGTCGAGCAAACCTTCGTCCCGCAAGCCGCTGGCACCGCCATGTTCCGCCAGGCTTTCGTCGTGCAACAAAAGCAAAGCTTGGCGACTGATCCATTTCCAGCCGCTCACTTCGCGAGCTGGTGAAAGGTGTCGCGGTACTCGTGCATGAATTCACGCCCCAATTTGAGTTGCACTTCAAGCTCTGGGTCATAGGGCGTCAAAATGATGCCGTTGGCCGCTTCAGTTAAAAACACCGTGTCGCCTTTGGCAACTTTGAGCCGCGCCAAAACCTCTTTGGGCAAAATCACCCCCACTGAGTTGCCGATCTGTGTAATTTTGAGTACTGACATGGTGGGCCTTTTATGCGTCTGAGCGCGTAAATTAACGTTATAACAATTGTTATATTATGGGTCTCAACGGATGCCAATGCAAGCCTACAACGGAAAAACTGTCAACGAATTAACCACATGCTGACAATCAACAAACTCCTCCCCCAAGGCCGTGGCCTGGCCCCCGTGCTGCTCAAACGCGCCGCCAGCGTAGAGCTGGAATGGGATGTTCGGCAAAAAAGCCGCTTTGAAGCCACCGATTCAAGCGCCCGCCAAATCGGCATCTTCCTGCCGCGTGGCACGGCGGTGCGCGGCGGCGACGTGCTGGTGGCTGAGGACGGCTCGCTCATCAAGGTCATCGCAGCCAAGCAACCGGTGTTGCGCATCACCCATTGCACCGAACACGGCTCGCCGTATGACCTGATTCGCGCCGCCTACCACTTGGGCAACCGCCACGTGCCAATTGAGCTCAAGCCGGATCACCTGAAGATTGAGCCGGATCACGTGCTGGCCGACCTGTTGCGCGCCATGCATTTGATCGTGACGACAGTGGACGAAGCCTTTGAGCCCGAAAACGGAGCCTATGCCACGGGCGGACATGCACACACCGGGCAGCAACACGCGCATGAGGCTATGCCTGCGGCGGTGCTTGCTGAACCCCACGTGCACGGCGCGGACTGCGATCATGACCATGATCACGGCCACGGCAATGACCACGGTCACTCCCACACCCACTGACGCCTCAAAACCCGTGCTTGATTCCAGCTTGATGCAATTGATGTGGCTGGCTTCACCAGCGCTGCCGATTGGCGGATTCTCTTACGCGGAAGTGTTTGAAAGCGAATACCAGCGCATCCTCACCGTCAGCGGCGCGCTGCCGGCTGAACGCATCATGGGTGTGGAAACCGGTGGCTGCCCGCACACCGCCATCCGCGAAGACGCCAGCATCAATCTGAAAACCAATTCAGGCCTGGCGGAGGTGGTTTCGTTTATTGAGGAGAAGGGAATGTTGCATATTGACCCGACATGCGTTCAATCAATTGAATCGCGGTAGGAACACCCATGGCTGAGCGCCCCCTCATAGATGCCAGTAAAGTGTTGCACACTTGATGGCACAAATAGTACCGATGGATGTTCGCCCAGGGCTAGGCGCAAACCACGGCAATAGTTCCACTCACCGTTGCCCGGCCAACTCCCGCGCATCCCGCTCATAGGCAGCCAGCCGGCGCACGGCACGGGTGCGTTGCTCAAGCGTGGTGCTGTTATGCAGCGCGGCAAAATTGGCGCAGCTCTCGGATGTGAGCCGGTCTCTGTAGCTGCGGTAGGCCAGGTTGGGCGAGTTGCTGGCGCGCTCCAGGTAGGCCCGCAATGACGCAAGGCCTTCTGTGGGGGTGCGCCTGGCTGCCACTGTTGAACCACTGCCCGGTGCCGCCCCGGTGACTTGGCGCAGGGTCTGAATCAAGTCCTGCTGACGGCGCTGCCGCTCGGCGTAGCCCAACTGCGGGTCATAGCTGGAAACCTCAAGTGCGCCGCGCAGAACCGCCAGTTGGCGCTCCTCCAGCGTGCCATAGAACTCCTGTGCGCGATCGACATTGGATTTGACGCGGCGTTCAAACAGTTCCTTGGGGGATAACTTCAGCCACTCATTGCGCCATTCAGAGTTGTTCTTGGCAAATTTGCCCTCGATGTGCGTAATCTGCTGGGGGCCGATGCCCAGCAATAGGCCTACCGCAGCGGCTTCAGCCTGGTTGGCAACCGCATTGAAGCGCTCCCGTGTGTCCGCATACAGCGCGCATACTGCGCCGGGAGCCACGTCTGTAGAAGCCAGCCGCTGCGCTTTTTGCAGCAAGTCCGCAATCTTTGGCAACTCTTCATAGCGATGCCACTGCAACAGGCGCGCAATCTCCGAACGCACAACGGGCGCTTGGGTGTCGTTAAAGTCAGCATACGCATCCAGCCACCAAAAGCCCAACTCAGGCGCGTTGTTGTAGGCCAGCTTGACCGCGCTGCAGGCCTGCAGCAGCACAACGGCGGCAATCGCCATTAATTGGCCCATCAACCGAACCATTCGCCGGGCCACGAACCAGCCTGAAAAAGTGACAGTGGGAAGCGGGCCGATAATTCGGCGGTCGTTGAAAATAGGCATCTAAACCCCTGACATCGAGAAAGTGTGAGACATGGCTTTGAACCTTAACGCAACCAGCGCCCTTGCGGTAGACGTGGTCATCATGGCGGCTGGCAAAGGCACACGCATGAAAAGCCGGTTGCCCAAAGTATTGCACCAACTGGCCGGTCGCGCTTTGCTGCAGCATGTGGTGGAAACAGCCATCACACTGGAGGCGCGGCGGATTGTGGTGATAACCGGCCATGGCGCTATGGAAGTCGAAGCATACCTGGCCGGCGAAATGCTAAAGACCCGCCACCCCACTGGACCCATTGAATTGAAATTCGTGCGCCAGGAGCCGCAAAACGGCACCGGCCACGCCGTGCAGCAAGCTGTGCCGGCACTTCCCGACGACGGCATCGTGGTGGTGCTGTCGGGCGACGTCCCGCTGACGCGCCCAGACACCCTCAAGAACCTGATTGCTGCCTGTGGCGGCGACAAGCTGGCGCTGTTGACGCTCGAGTTTGCCAACCCCGCCGGGTATGGCCGGATTGTTCGCGATGGCGAAAAAGTGCAGGCCATTGTGGAGCAAAAGGACGCGACTGCCGCGCAACTGCAAATCAGGGAAATCTACAGCGGCATCATGGCCGTGCCCGCAACCATGCTCAAGCGATGGCTGGCGCGACTGGACAACAAAAATGCCCAGGGTGAGTTTTACCTGACCGACATCGTCAAATTTGCAGCCGCCGATGGGGTGAGCGTGGTGGGCCACAAAATTACCGATGAAGCGCAAGTGGCGGGTGTCAACAGCCCGGTGCAGCTTGCAGAACTGGAACGTGCTTTTCAACTGCGGCTGGCGACAGAATTCATGGAACAGGGCGTGCGCCTTGCCGACCCGGCCCGCTTTGACGTGCGCGGCCAGCTTGCCTGTGCGCCCGATGTTTCGATCGACGTCAACTGCATTTTCGAAGGCCAGGTGGCGTTGGGTGAAGGCGTGAAAATTGGCGCCAATTGCGTCATCGCCAATTGCACCATAGGTGCGGGCGCGGTGATTCACCCGTTCACGCACATTGATGGCGAGAAACTTGGCGTGGGCGTGGGGGCCGGCGCACTGGTCGGGCCATTTGCTCGGCTGCGCCCTGGCGCGCAGTTGGGCGAAGAGGTACACATTGGCAACTTTGTCGAAGTAAAGAACTCCACCTTGGCCAAAGGTGCCAAGGCCAACCATCTGGCCTATTTGGGCGATGCCATCGTGGGTGAAAGGGTCAACTACGGCGCAGGCTCCATTACTGCCAACTACGACGGCGCGTTCAAGCACAGAACCGTCATCGAAGCCGACGCCCACATTGGCAGCAACTGTGTGCTGGTGGCTCCCGTCACCATCGGCGCAGGCGGCACCGTGGGCGGCGGCTCGACCATCACCAAAGACACACCGCCCGGCGCCCTCAGCGTGGCGCGTGGCAAACAGACCGTGATCGCCAACTGGAAGCGCCCGCAAAAATGAACAGCGACCCGACAACCCAGGCTTTGGAAGCCGTGCCTGGCGAAGCCGACTTGGCCCTATTGCAGCGCGAAAACCACCAATTGACCCAGGATCTCGCCTGCGCAAGGACCGAGCTGCATCGGCTCACTTTCACAGTTTTGCACGACCTGCGCGCGCCATTGCGGCATATTGGCGCGTTTGCAAAAATCATTGAGGAAGACCACGGCCCAGATCTTGGAGCGCCGGTGCTGGCGCATTTGAAAGTGATTCACGATGCGGCTATGTCGGCAATGACACTATTGGATGGCTTGCCAGCCGTAGCAAGCCAATGAGTGCAAGTGCATTGCGGGAAAGTTGTTTTATCCAAAAAGATAGCAAACTATCTATATAATACTAGAGCTATCGGCCTATTTAATCACTAATTTGGTCAGATTTGCCGTTTTGCGACCCAAAAAGCCACTATTTCATATCGCCCGTGATATGACATTTCAATCATTCATCTGACCACTGGCAGCGGCATCTGCGGCTCGAATTTGCTGCGCTTCACGCTGAAAAACGCCTTCACGTTGCGCACGTTTGCATCTGCTGAAAACAGCCGCTGCGACAGCGCGAGGTACGCGGGCATGTCGGTGGCGAAGACGATCAGCACGAAGTCGGGGCCGGGCGAGACGCGGTAGCACTGCTGCACGGCTTGGTCATTGGTGACGCGCTTCTCGAACGCCTCCAGCTTTTGCGTGTCTTGACGATCCAACGTGATTTCGACAATGGCGGTGAGGCCGTGGCCGATCAGGGGGCCAAGTTTGTCAACGCTCAAAATCGCGATTTGCCGCTCGATCAGGCCGGTATCTTTGAGGCGTTTCACGCGGCGCAAACACGTCGGTGGGGACGTAAAAACCAGCTCTGCCAGCATTTGGTTGGTGAGAGATGCGTCTTTTTGGAGCTGATCGAGGATCAGGAAATCCGTAGCATCTAGCACTATTTGTTCTGAATTTTTACTCATTTTGAAATATTAATTCAATCACAATAATTCATGGAATTAAAAGCCAAATTTCGTGAAAAATCAACTGCATATTTTTCCTCAATCGACTTAGCATTGCGCCACTTTCATGGTTGGCAACTTATTGGAGAAGTCTATGTGTGGCATCGTCGGCTCGGTTTCTACCCGCAACATCGTTCCCATTCTGGTGCAGGGCCTGCAGCGGCTCGAATACCGGGGTTATGACTCATGCGGCGTGGCGGTTTATGCGGATGGTCTGAAAAGAGCGCGCAGCACGTCGCGCGTGGCAGAGCTGATGGAACAGGTCGCCTCGACCAGGCTGGAGGGCCTGTTGGGCATCGCCCACACGCGCTGGGCCACCCACGGCGCGCCAGCGATTCACAACGCGCACCCGCATTTCAGCCACGGACCCGAATCCGTGTTCACCGGCACCGTTGCGAAGGGCAAAGCTGGCGTCAAACGAGCGGCCAATGGCGGTGCCCAGGCCGATGAAAGTAGCGCAATTGCCGCTCAAACTGCAGCATCGCGCCCCGGCCGCGTGGCTTTGGTGCATAACGGCATCATCGAAAACCACGACGAGCTTCGCGCGCAGCTCAAAGCGCGCGGCTACGCCTTCATGAGCCAGACCGACACCGAAGTCATCGCCCATTTGATTGACAGCCTGTACGACGGCGATATTTTTGAAGCCGTGAAGGCTGCCGTCAGGCAATTGCATGGCGCTTATGCGATTGCCGTGTTTTGCAAGGACGAGCCGCATCGCCTGATTGGAGCGCGCGCCGGCTCGCCCCTGATTTTGGGGGTGGGCAAGGACGGGCAAGAGCATTTTTTGGCCAGCGATGCAATGGCCCTGGCCGGCGTCACCGACCAGATTGTTTACCTGGACGAGGGCGACGTGGTGGACGTCCAGTTGGGCAAATACTGGCTGGTGGACAAGGCACACAAGGCCGTCGCGCCAGACCGGCGGCCCGTCAAAACGGTGCATGCGCACAGCGGCGCTGCTGAACTGGGGCCCTATCGCCACTACATGCAAAAAGAGATCTTTGAGCAGCCGCGCGCGATTGCCGACACACTCGAAGGCGTGCAAGGCATCGTGGCGGACCTGTTCGTGGCGCAGGAAGGCGGCGCACCAGCGGCAAAAATATTCAAGAATATCGACTCGGTCCTGATACTGGCCTGTGGCACCAGTTATTACAGCGGCTGCACCGCCAAATACTGGCTGGAGAGCATCGCCAAAATACCGACCCAGGTCGAAGTGGCCAGCGAGTATCGCTATCGCGAATCGGTGCCCAACCCCAAGACCCTGGTCGTCACCATCACGCAGTCGGGCGAAACCGCTGACACGCTGGCTGCGCTGCGCCACGCGCAGGGCCTGGGCATGACCCATACGCTGACCGTCTGCAACGTGGCCACCAGCGCCATGGTGCGCGAGTGCGAGCTGGCTTACATCACCCGCGCGGGCATCGAGATTGGCGTGGCGTCCACCAAGGCATTTACAGCGCAACTGGCCGGGCTGTTTTTGCTGACCTTGACCTTGGCAAAAATGCGAGGCCACTTGAGTGCCGACGACGAAATCCGCCACCTCAAGGCAATGCGCCATTTGCCTGCAGCCCTGTCAGCCGTGCTGGCGCTGGAACCGCAAATCATCGCCTGGGCCGAAGACTTTGCCCGAATGGAAAACGCCCTGTTTTTGGGCCGGGGCCTGCATTACCCGATTGCCATGGAAGGTGCCTTGAAGCTCAAGGAAATCAGCTACATCCACGCTGAAGCCTACCCGGCCGGCGAGCTGAAACACGGCCCGCTGGCATTGGTCACCAGCGCCATGCCGGTGGTCACGGTGGCGCCCAACGACGCGCTCTTGGAGAAGCTGAAAAGCAATTTGCACGAGGTGCGCGCGCGCGGCGGCGTGTTGTACGTGCTGGCCGATGCGGGCAGCAAGATTGAAAGCGGCGAAGGCATGCACGTGATCCGCATGCCCGAGCATTACGGGGAGCTGTCGCCGCTCCTGCACGGATAGGGTCCGGGCAATCGTCGGTCATAGGCAAGTTGTCCCTGACTTTATTGCCTTGTCTCAGCCTCACTCCACAGTAACACTCTTCGCCAAATTCCGCGGCTTGTCCACATCCGTCCCCCGCGCACAAGCGGTGTGGTACGCCAGGAGTTGCAGCGGCACGACGTGCAAGAGCGGCGACAGCTCGCCGTAGTGCTCGGGCATGCGGATCACGTGCATGCCTTCGCCGCTTTCAATCTTGCTGCCCGCATCGGCCAGCACATACAGCACACCGCCGCGTGCGCGCACTTCGTGTAAATTGCTTTTCAGCTTCTCCAGCAGCGCGTCGTTGGGCGCCACAGTGACGACCGGCATGGCGCTGGTGACCAATGCCAGCGGGCCGTGTTTGAGCTCGCCGGCCGGGTAGGCTTCAGCGTGGATGTAGCTGATTTCCTTGAGCTTCAAGGCGCCTTCCATGGCAATCGGGTAATGCAGGCCCCGGCCCAAAAACAGGGCGTTTTCCATTCGGGCAAAG
>JANOMD010000317.1:0-2360 GCA_031420135.1 Rhodoferax sp.
TGGCGACGACGCACAGGGTCTGGCAGGTGCCAGTGCCGAGCTTCAATTGGGCGAGCAGGCCCGGTTTTTCCCAAGTGACGCGGCATTGGCGGGCTGGATGGCGCAAGCCGATGCCGGCAAGGCCCAGATTGTGTACGAGACGGCCTGAATTGCAGCCTTTTCAGTTTCAACGCACTGAAATTGTTTCATATCACCGGTGATATTAAATTGTTTAAATGGTGATTCAGCGCCAAAAACCCGGCTGTTTTTGCCATTTTATCAATAAAATATGCCTGTAGCTCTAGTATTATATAGATAGTTTGCTATTTATATAGTAGCAACCAAGATGCTTGCCCGGGTGGATCGATTGAACCGGAATCTGAGCGCCATCCAGAGTCGCCAGTTGATCGCCGTGCGGTTCAGTCTTTGGGCCGGAAGCTGATGACCAGGGATGGCGGCACCCGCCCGTCGACATCGCGCGGAAGCACCTCGGTTTTGTCGATGGCCTTGAGCACCGCTTCGTTCCATGCGGCACTGGCGCTGGGCTTGATCAACGCCTTGCCGATGATCGTGCCGTCCGGCGCGGTGCGCACCTCGACCTCGGCCGTCGGGTTGCCTGCAACGTCTTCGGTAAACACGATATTGGGCTTGATCCGCGCCCGTATCCGCCCGGCATAACCGGCCGACGGGCCAGCCGCCTGTTGTGCCGCGCCGGTCGCATTGGCAGCGCCGGTTGCCCCGGCCAATCCCGCCATGCGTTTCATGTTTTCCTGACGCTGGTCTTCGAGCTTTTTGGCGTCGGCCTGTTCGGTCTGCCGGGTTTGCGCCTGTTTTGCATCGACCTTCTTCTGGTCTTCAAGCGCCTTCTTTTCCTTGTCCTTTTGCGCCGCGTCTTTCAGGGCTCGTTCCTTCTGTTTTTCAACCTCTTTTTGCTTCTCGCGCTGTTGATTTGCGCGCTTTTTGTCCTGGGCCTTCTGCTCATCGTCCAGGCGCTTTTCCCGCAGCATACGCTGGCGTTCGCGCTCCAGTGCGATGTCAGCATCTGGAGTCTTGGGGGCGACAACGGGCGGCGGCGGCGGCGCAACAACGACCGGTGCGGGCGGCGGTGCTGGTGCCTGTTCCAGCTTGGGCGCAGCCTGCTGCGGCACAGCCGACCAAAGCTCGGCGTCGGCGGTCATGGCGACCGGGTCGCTCTTCCAGTTCACGCCCCATGTCAGCGCGGCCACCAGCAACATGTGGGCGATGATCGCCAGACCCATCGCACGCAGCATGCCGGGTGTCGGCGGCGGCGCGAATTCAAGCCGGTGCGCCGCCACGCTGGCAGAGGTGTCGAAAACGGCGTTCATGGTGGTTTCAATTTTCAGTAAATGCCAGAATCGTCAGCGGGCAATGGGCGTGTCGCCTCAGTTGACCAGTTGCACCGAAAGCCCCACCCGCTGCACACCCGCACGCTGCAGCACATCCATCACTTTGACCACGGTTTCGTAGCGAACGTTTTTGTCAGCGCTGATCACCACCGCCGTGCTGGCTGGCGTGGTTGGCACTGTCGGCGCAGTGGCATTGCTTGCGCCTGGTTTCACTGCGCCTGGTTTGCCAGCGCCCGGTGGGGCCGCCTTGGCATTTGTGGCGCCCCCAATGGCGGTTTTGACGGTGCGCACCAGGTCTTTCATGGCCACGACGGTCGATTGGTCCTGGTTTTTAACCGTCAGTGCTTCGTCTTTGCCGATGATGATTTGAATCACCAGATCAGGTGTTCTGCCTGCCTTGCCCACGCTCGGCAGGTCAATCACGCTGGGTGAAATCAGTGGTGCGGTCACCATGAAAATGATCAACAGCACCAGCATCACATCGATGAACGGCACCATGTTGATTTCGTTGATGGTGCGCCGCCCGCGGCCCCGGCTTACAAGCGTCGGCATGTGCGTTGCCCTTCAGTGGCCCGAGGCCGAGGCCATGGAAGAACCGACTGCGGTCTGCGCGCCCAGGTTTCGCTGCAGGATGTTGGAGAATTCCTCAATGAAAGTCTCCAGCTTGATCGCAACCCGGTCGATGTCGCGCGCAAACCGGTTATAGGCCACTACCGCCGGAATCGCCGCAAACAGCCCGATCGCCGTGGCCACCAGCGCTTCGGCAATGCCAGGCGCCACGGTTGCCAGCGTCACTTGCTGTAGCGAGGCAAGCCCGGTGAACGCGTGCATGATGCCCCAAACCGTGCCAAACAGGCCCACATAGGGCGACACCGACCCCACCGAGGCCAGGTAAGACAGGCTGGATTCCACCACGTCCATTTCGCGCTGGAAGCTGGCGCGCATGGCGCGGCGCGCGCCGTCCATCAAGGTTGGGGTGTCAGCAATTCGCCGCTCACGCAGTTTCTGGAATTC
>JANOMD010000318.1:0-2571 GCA_031420135.1 Rhodoferax sp.
TCATGGCCGTTGAACGCATCGTCGCCGGGCTTGGGTGTTTCGAGTGCGCCGCTTTCCAGCTGCGCACGCACGGCTGCAGGCACCTCGATGCTGTAGCGCTTCAAGATCGCCAGCGCGTCGGCACAGGTCGTCACGTCAGGCACCGTCGGCCCGCTGGCAATCACCGACGGGTCGTCACCCGGCACGTCGCTGATCATGAGCGTCACCACGCGCGCCGGCGCGCAGGCAGACGCCAGGCGCCCGCCCTTGATGCGCGAGAGGTGCTTGCGCACGCAGTTCATCTCGCCGATATTGGCGCCCGAATTGAGCAGCGCCTTGTTGATGCGCTGCTTGTCTTCCAGGCTCAGGCCATCGGCCGGCAAGGTGAGCAGCGCCGAACCGCCGCCAGAAATGAGGCACAAAACCAGATCGTTTTTCGTCAGCCCCTGCACCAGCGCCAAAATGCGCTGCGCCGCCGCCAGACCCGCCGCATCGGGCACGGGATGCGAGGCCTCAACGATGTCGATGCGCTGCTTCAATCCAGCCGGTCGGGGCGGGATGTGACCATAGCGCGTGACGACCAGCCCTTCCAGCGGCTTATCGACAGGCCACAAAGCTTCAACCGCCTGCGCCATCGAACCGCCAGCTTTTCCGGCGCCGATGACGATGGTGCGGCCCTGCGGCGGCGCTGGCAGGAAAGCTGCGGTGTTTTGCATCGGCAAGGCACGGGTGACGGCTGCGCGGTAAAGAGTTTCGAGGAAGGCTCTGGGCTGGTTGGCGGGGTCTGGCGAGGTCATTGAAAAATCTCCTGCGTTATTGTGCCGCGCCGCAAAATGCATGGGGAAGGTCTGCACAAGCCCCGCCATCGGACGAATTGATCCGCACCAGTTCACCCCACTCTGCGCAACAATGCATACCGATTTGACTCGCAACCGTTTGAAAAGGCACTCTCACCATGTCCGCACCGAATGAACGTTGCCCCTGTGGAAGCGGCAAAAAATACAAGCACTGCTGCCAGCGTGAAGGCGCGTCCCCAAGCGCGTTTAAAGCGCCCCCGGCCGACACCAGGCCACAGGCCGGTGCGGTCGAAAAAGCGGTGGAATGGCTGGTCAATCGCCATCGCAAGGGCTGGCAGGTCTCGTTTCAGCGACTGCGCGATGACATGCTGAGCCCGACAGAACTCAGAAAACTGGGTCAACTTGACGGAGAAACGCTTAGTGGCGTCCAGGTCAACCTGACCGAATGGCTGCTGGCCGAAGGTGAAATTCAAACCCAAGGCAGTAACCGGCGCATATCCGACTACCTGACGGGCCCGTCCGGTCCAGTCTGGACGGCTGGCCAGCGCGACTGGCTGCAGCAGTTGGGCCAGCGCCCCTTGCGCCTGTACACCGTGACTGAGGTCGTCGCGGGCGAGGGAATGACGCTGTGCGACACCTTGAACCCTGACGCAACGCCGATGGTGGTGCAGGAGCGCGCAGGCAGTCAGGGGCTTGAGCCCGGCATGTACCTCGGCTGCCGTTTGATGCGCGTGGGAGACCACTTTGAACTCTCTGGTGCGGCCTATCCGTTTTCGATGCTGTGTAGGCCAGCCGTGGCGGATCGCTTGCGCGCTGTTGCAGAGCAGTCTGGTCACCTGCCCGAGCTGGCGCAAGAGCAAGGTTTGGTGTTGATGTCAAGCTGGCTGCGGCAGTTTGTGACGCCACCCCCCATGCCGACGCTGATAGACCACCATTCTGGTGAACCGATGGTTTCAATCACAGACCACTACCGCGTGCTGGACTGGGATGCGTTGAGCCGTGGCGTGCAGGCTTGCGCCGATGTGGAGGGCGACCGGCTGGAGGGGTGGTCGCGCATCATCGACTGCGACGACGGGCAGATTCGGCCACTGGCCCACATCAACCCTGGCCGAAAAAACGATCAGATCGAGATTTTCTATAAAACGCAGACCTACGCTGACCAGGGGCGTGCCTGGTTCGATGCCGTGACGAGCGGGTCTGCCGCGTTTTTGACGCGTGAAATGGTCAGCGCTGAAAGCATGATGCGCCAAAGCAAAAAGCCGGGGTCCAGCGCGCCCAAAGGCATGAGTCTGCCTGACATCGACCCCCAGGAGTTGGCCCAGGCCATGGCAGAAGTCGCGCAGTGCTCTTATGCCAATTGGGCCGATGAATGCATTCCCGCACTCAACAACAAAACACCGCGCCAGGCGATTCAGACTGCGGCCGGGCTGGAGCGCGTCAAGGGCTTGCTGCGCAGCTACGAATCGAGCGAGAAAGCCCAAGCCGCGCAGCAGGGACGGCTTGAAATATCTTATGACTTTCTGTGGGAATCGCTTGCGCTGTCGCGTTAATTTGAAGCGCATCCACATTCAACAGCAACAACTCGTTTTTTGCCGAGTTCGCCAATGAATAAACCACTAAATAGTGGCGTTATCCCAACAAATACGTGCGTAGTCAGCTACTAATTCTATAGCAATCTTCTGGCCCCTTGCACCTACCCTGAGCCCGGCGCTATCTCAACCGGTCTACATTCTTGTCTACTCGAAACGAGGACCACAAAATGCATCTCGAATCCATAGGTTTCTACGAAACCAAA
>JANOMD010000319.1:0-5390 GCA_031420135.1 Rhodoferax sp.
ACCAGAAACTTGGTGAAGTTCCATTTGATCGCCTTGCTGCCCAGCAGGCCGGGCGCTTCGGCGCTGAGCCACTGGTACAGCGGGTGCGCGCCGCTGCCGTTCACGTCGATTTTCTCCATCATCGCAAAGCTCACGCCGTAATTCATCTGGCAGAACTCGGCGATTTCACCGTTGCTGCCGCTGTCCTGCGCGCCAAACTGGTTGCACGGAAAACCCAGCACCACCAGGCCCTTGGCAGCGTAGGTTTTGTGCAGTTGTTCCAGGCCGCCAAACTGGGGCGTGAAACCACAGGCGCTGGCGGTATTGACGATGAGCATGGCCTTGCCCTGGTATTGCTTCAGGTTGACGCTCTTACCCTGAATGCTGTTGGCTGAAAAATCATACATGCTGGACATAGAACCTCGATCAGTAAAAATTGAAGGTTGAAGCATTGCCGCCTGGTTGGCGTTTGCTTGACTTTTGGTTGACGTCTGGCTGAAGCCAAGCCTGCGTCAAGCCGACTTGAAACGCACCACAGACAACAATGATGCCAGCAATATCAATCCACCGCCGGCCACCGTGCGCAGGGTCAGTTCGCCCGCACCCAGCAAGGTCGCGGACAGGCTGGCGTAGACCACTTCGCTGATCATGATGAGCGAGGTGGTACTGGCTTTGAGTCGGGCGGCGCCATATTGCAATGCGAGGTTGCCCGCCAGGAATGCGACGCTGAGGGCAAGCGCCAGGCCGATCCAGGGCCAGGCCAGTGCCGGTGGCAAAGTGACCAGACCCGAGCCCATGCCGATGACGGCCGCCAGGATAGCCATCGAAGCGCCACCGCCAAACATCGCCAACATGCGTGATGCCTCGGGGGTCTGGTTCAGCTTGCGCAACAAAATGTTGGTCAGTGCAAAGCTGAACCCGCCCATCAAGGCCAGCCAGTCGGCAAGGCTTTCAGGCACCGGCCAGGGCGATTCGGGCGTTTTCAGCACGATCACCACACCGGCAGCGGCCAACACCAGACACAGCAGCGAGCCTGGGGTGGGTTTCTCGCCCAACAGGGGCCAGGCCAGCAGCACCACCCAGCCCGGCATCAGATAAAACAGCAGCACCACGCGCACCACGTCGCCGATGGTCACGGCCCAGTTGAAGCCCAGGTTGGTCAGGCCCGATGCCAGCACCAGCAGCCACAGCCAGGACGGTTTTCGCAAACTCTGCCAGGCGGAGGGCCGGATCAACGTCACACAGGCCAGCGCAAACAGGTAGATCATGGCGGTTGCCCACAACGGGTGCAATCCGCGATCCTGCAGCGCTCGAAATGGCCACCAGGACACGCCCCACACCAGCGCGTTGAGGCTCAGCGCCAGTGCTGGCAAGGCCGTGGCGCTGCGCATGGTCAGCGTGTTGCTGAGGCCACCCGCACATAGACAATTTCGGCGCGAAACGCACAGAAATTACCCATGCAGGTTGTCGGAGCGTGCTACGTTCAGCAAGTGCTCCACCTCGGCGCGGTGCTTGACGCAATTGCTTTGATGCCAACGGTAGATGATCCACATCACGCCCGCCACAATCAGGCCAAAACCGGCGATGGCGCTAAACGGCGACAACCCCATGCCGGCCGACAGGCTGTAGGCCAGGCCCAGTATCAGGATGGACAGGTTTTCATTGAAGTTTTGCACCGCGATGGACCGCCCGGCACCCATCAAATTGTGCCCCCGGTGCTGTAGCAGAGCGTTCATGGGAACCACCATGAAGCCACCCAAAGCGCCCAGCAGGATCAGGAATGGCGCGGCCACCCAGACATTGTCGATAAAGATCAGCGCAATCACCGCCGCCCCCATCGCAATGCCCATCGGAATGACGCGCGGGCCATCCTCCAGTTTCATGCGCATGGATGCCACCACCGCACCCACGGCCATGCCAATCGCCACCACGCCCTGCAGCGCCGAGGCCTGCGTGACGGTGTAGCCCAATGCGACGGCGGCCCACGTCAAGACCACGGTTTTCAGGTTGCCCGCCGCGCCCCAGATCAGCGTGGTGGAGGCCAGTGAAATCTGCCCCAGCTTGTCTTGCCATAGGCGGGTGTTGCAGCGCCAGAAATCAGGCAGCAGGCTGATCAGGCGCTTGGGCATGGGTCGCATTTCAACGCCGGTATCGGGAATATGGGTGTTGAACAGCGCGGCCACCAGGTACACCAGAATCAGCACGCTGATGGCTGCTGCGGGCGGAGTTTCGATGCCCAGATCAATCAACGGCAGGTCAAACGACAGTAGCAATGTCGAGATGACGCTCCCCACCAACTGGCCGCCCAGGAGCACCCCCAAAATGATGGAGCCGATGGTCAGCCCTTCAATCCAGCCATTGGCCTTGACCAATTGGGAGGCCGGAAGCAGCTCGGTCAGAATGCCGTACTTGGCCGGTGAATAGGCTGCGGCACCCAGGCCGACGATGGCATAGGCCATCAAAGGGTGCGTGCCAAACAGCATCATCAGGCAGCCGGAAACTTTGATGAAGTTGCTGTACAACATGACCCGGCCCTTGGGCAGGGAGTCGGCAAAGGCGCCGACAAAAGGTGCCAGGATCACATAAAACAGCGCAAACATGGGCACCAGCGCTGCTTGTTGCCAGGCGGGTGCTTGCTCGGATCGAAGCAGTTGGATGGCGGCCACAAAAAGCGCGTTGTCAGCCAGCGAGCTGAAAAACTGCGCCGACATGATGGTGTAAAAACCGCGTTTCATTAATGCCAGATGTGCATCGGACCTGCCGATGTGTATGTAATTGTGAAATTTCCAGAGCGACGTTCAGGTTATAGCACGGCGCAGGCTGGCAAAATCCCATACCATTTGTGGTTCCATTCATGCCGCGTCCCATTCAAGCCACCATCCACGTCGAAGCGCTGCGTGCCAATTTGTCCCGTGTGCGCCGGGCTGTGCCAGACGCCAGGGTTTGGTCGGTGGTCAAGGCGAATGCTTACGGGCACGGCATCGAACGGTGCTTTGAAGGCTTGCGCGGCACCGACGGTTTTGCGCTGCTCGATCTGCAGGAAGCCCAGCGCGTGCGCGACCTTGGCTGGCGCGGACCGATCCTGTTGCTTGAAGGCGTGTTTGAGTTGCGCGATCTGGAACTGTGCTCGCGGCTTGACCTGTGGCACACCGTGCACTGTGACCAGCAGATCGACATGCTGGCGGCCCACAAAACCAACCTGCCGCAGCGCGTCTTCCTCAAAATGAATACCGGCATGAACCGCCTCGGGTTCACACCGCAGCGTTACCGCTCTGCCTGGGCCCGTCTGAATGCGTTGCCGCAGGTTGATGAGATATCGCACATGACGCATTTCAGCGATGCCGATGGCGCCAAAGGCATTGATGGCCAGCTCGCGCGCTTCAACGCCGCCACGCTGGACCTGCCGGGCGAGCGCAGCATCGGCAACAGTGCGGCGGCGTTGCGCCACAACGCCATCGCCTGCGACTGGGTGCGCGCCGGCATTGCGCTGTATGGCAGCGCACCCGATTTCCCCGAACACAGCGCCGCCAGTTGGACATTGCAGCCAGCCATGAGCCTGTCATCCAAAGTCATCGGCGTGCAGGATTTGTTGCCGGGTGACTGCGTCGGCTACGGTTCCAGCTTTACCGCCACAGCGCCGATGCGCATTGGCGTTGTCGCCTGCGGCTACGCCGATGGCTACCCGCGCCATTGCAGCACCGGCACGCCGGTGCTGGTGAACGGTATGCGCACCAGCCTGGTCGGGCGCGTCAGCATGGACATGCTCACGGTCGATTTAACCGCCGTGCCCAAGGCCGACGTCGGCAGCGAGGTCACGCTGTGGGGCCGCTGCAGCACCGGCACCGGCACCGGCACCGCGCTGTCGATCGACGAAGTCGCGCATGCAGGGGGCACGGTGGGTTATGAGCTGATGTGCGCGCTGGCGGCGCGGGTGCCGGTGATGGTGGCAGATTAGGGTCGCAACCCATTTCGCAGCCCACTTCGCAACCAATTTGACGATCAATTTAAAAGTCAACCAAATAAAAGTCCACAAGAATGCTATTATATATATAGCTAACTATGTATATAATACTAGAGCTAGAGGCCGATTTGATCATTTTTTCTGGTTTTTGAGGCCTCAAAAGGCTCAAATGTGCCTAAATTGAGTATGAAGGAAGCTCTGCATAACTCCCCACGGTTCCGCGATGAGTTATGCAGAGCTTCCCTTTCGCCGCGCCGCCCAGCGTCATTTTTTACCCCCAAAAAAGGAGACACCCATGCCCATCACCAAAGGTTTTCAGGCCCTCGTCGATGAGGCCATGGAAGAGGTCAAAACCTATTCGGTCGAGGCGGTGAAAGCCCGGCTCGCTGACCCAGCCGTGCAGCTCGTCGATATCCGCGATGTGCGCGAACTGGAGCGCGAAGGTTCGGTTGTCGGCGCCCTGCATGCGCCACGCGGCATGCTGGAGTTCTGGGTCGATCCGGCGTCGCCCTATTTCAAGCCGACTTTTGCCGACGAATCCAAAGAGTTCATCCTGTTCTGTGGCGCCGGCTGGCGCAGTGCGCTGGCGGCCAAGACGCTGCAGGACATGGGCATGACGAACGTCGCTCACATCGAGGGTGGTTACACCGAGTGGGTCAGGCAGGGTGCGCCAACGGAAACCCTGGAAGAGCGCAAGGCACAGAAGGCCCACAAGACATGATGCGGGCGCGGCGCGCGCATCAACCACCCGCCACCCCAGAGTGCCTGATCGCCGCGACATTGCCAACCATTTCATCACCAGGAAACATCACCATGACCCCTCCAGGCCCTGCCGTCGATCTGTCACACCATTACGCCGATCTCGGCGATGTTCAGCTGCACTACGTCACTGCCGGCGCGGGTTTTCCCGTGGTGCTGCTGCACGGCTGGCCGCAAAGCTGGTATGCGTGGCGCCACGTCCTGCCGGCGCTGGCCACGAAATACCGGGTGATCGCACCTGATCTGCGTGGCCTGGGTGATTCGTCCCGACCGCTCGATGGTTACGACAAAAAAACCATAGCCCATGACATCACGCTGGCACCACGCGTTTCATCAGACGGCCGACCTGCCCGAAGCGCTGATTGCCGGGCGCGAGGACATCTATTTCACCTGGTTCTATCGGAATTGGGGACATCACCCGAACGTCCTGTGCGCCGGGGATATCGCCGAATACCTGCGCGTTTACAGCCAGCCGGGCGCTCTGCGTGCCGGGTTCTCCTACTACCGTAATCTTGCCCGCGACATCGTTGAGAACGAAGCCATCGCCAAAACCTTCAAGCTGCCGATGCCGGTGCTTGCGCTGGGCGGCAACAACGCCTGGGGGCGGGGCATGGAAGTGTTGCAATCGTTGCAGCGGCTGGGGGGCAATGTGCGCGGCGGGGTGATCGACCATTGCGGCCACTGGATGGCT
>JANOMD010000320.1:0-2462 GCA_031420135.1 Rhodoferax sp.
GCGAAATTGGTCGTGGTCTTGCTGGCGCTGTTTGGCAGTTTGTTCCTGATCGTGCGCCGAGCTGACCAGGTGATCAAGCAACAGGGCAGACAGAGCCAGGCCGATGCCGCGGCACTGAACACGGCGCACAAGGACCTCGAAAAACAGGTCGTCGAATTGCACAAAACGGATGCACGGCGGGAGCGCTTTCTTGCCTTGAGCCAACTGTCGGCCGACTGGTTCTGGGATATGGACTCGGAATTTCGCTTCCTGGATCCTGGCGTGCAGGAGGATCGTTACGGCGGCAGCATCAGTGAACGGCAACCGGGCCAGACGCCCTGGGAGTTGGCCAATACAGAGCTGGTCCATACCACCTGGGAGCAGCATCGCGCCGATCTGGCGGCGCACCGGCCTTTTCGCGACCTGCTCATGCGCCGCAAAATGCCAACTGGCACTATTTATGTGGTTTCCAGTGGCGCGCCCGTGTTTGCGGATGACGGCAGCTTTGCCGGGTATCGAGGTATCGTCAGCAACGTCACGGCCCGGATCACCGGTGAACAGGCACTGGCCGAGGCGCGCGCCGTGCTGGGCAAGGGTATAGAAATTAAAGCGCGCGCCAAATTTCTGCAGGAGCTGCTGGACGAGCTACCGGTGGGCATTTCGCTGGTTGACGAGAGCCTCCATTTTGTTGCGTCCAACCTGGCCTGCGCCCAACTGCTCGATGTTCCGCCCGACATGTTGCGGCCAGGTGCTGCGCTTGAAGACCTGTACCGTTACAACGCCGAACGCGGCGATTTCGGGCCCGGGGATCCGAAGGCAATCGTTGATTTGCGGATGACGCAGGTGGGTAACAAAATGACGCGCAATTTCGAGCGTGATCGCCATGATGGCAAGACGCTTCAGGTTGTCAGCAAGGCATTGCCCGACGGCAGCATGCTCACGGTTTACGCCGACGTCAGTGACCGGAAGAAAAAGGAGAGTTTGCTTCGTGAAAGTGAGCTGGCAACGAAGCTGCGCAGTGTTTTCCTGCAAGAACTGCTGGACGCCCTGCCGGTGGGTGTCGCGCTGATAGGCACAGACCTCAAATTGCTGGCTGCCAACGCCGCCAGTGCCAGGCTTCAGGGTCTGCCGGTGGCAATGTTCTGTGCCGGCAGTTCCATGCGCGACGTGTTTCACTACCACGCCATGCACAATTCTGCGGGGCATGGTGACGTGGCTACTCAGGTTGCAGAGCGCGTCGCGCAGGCGCTGGACCCAAAACCAGTGCTGATGGAGCGGGAGTTCGTCGGTGGCTCGATGGTGGAGATTCGGGGCGTGCTCATGCCCAACGTGGGGCGGGTTGTGACCTACACCGACATTTCCGAGTACAAGCGTGCCGAGCGGGAATTGGTCGCGGCTAAAGAGGCGGCCGAAGCCGGCAGCAAGGCCAAGAGCAATTTTCTGGCCGTCATGAGCCACGAGATACGCACGCCGATGAATGCGGTGATTGGTCTGCTCGAGCTGCTGCGCCTGAGCAAGCTCGATGCCGAACAGCGCGACACTGTCGATACCGTCAGAGAGTCGGGCAAGTCGCTGTTGCGCCTGATTGACGACGTGCTGGATTTTTCAAAAATCGAGTCCGGAAGGCTTGAATTGCAAGAAGAACCAACTTCGCTGGTGCAGTTGTTTGATACCGCCCACCAGAACTTCGGCGCTGCGGCAAGCCAGAAGGGCGTGTTGCTGCTGCAGAACGTGGACTCACGCATCGCACCGGCCCTGCTGCTGGACCCGCTGCGAATGCGCCAGATCATCAACAATTTGCTAAGCAATGCGATCAAGTTCACCCAGCGCGGCAGGGTTGAATTATCGGTTGAGCTGCTCGGGCAGGATGCGCAAAGCGAGCAGGTGCGCATCAGTGTGCGGGACACCGGTGTTGGTATCCAGGCCGGGGCGTTGGCGCGGGTGTTCGAGCCGTTCAGCCAGGCCGATGCAACGATTGAGCGCACTTACGGTGGCACCGGGCTGGGGCTGGCAATTTGCCAGCGGCTGGCTGAATTGATGGGCTCGACCATCGATATTGACAGCCAGCCTGGCGTGGGCACGCGCGTTGGTTTGACCTTGAAGCTGCGCCGCGCCTACGTTGAGGCTTCGAACGCCCCCAGGGTACCGACCATCGACATCATCGCCGAGACACTACAGGGTGTTTACACACCAACCGTTGACGCCGCGCGTGCCGAAGACAAGCTGGTGCTGGTGGTTGACGACCACCCAATCAACCGGCGCATGCTGGCACGCCAGTTGAACGCGCTTGGCTATGCAGCTCTGACAGCCGCCGATGGCCGCGAAGCGCTGGCACTTTGGCAGGATGGCGGCTTCGGCCTGATGGTCACTGACTGCCAGATGCCAGTGATGGACGGCTATCAGCTCGCCGCTGCAATCCGGAAACTCGAAGCTGGCATGAAAACCCGGCTTCCCATCATCGCCTGCACCGCCAATGTATCGCG
>JANOMD010000321.1:0-4777 GCA_031420135.1 Rhodoferax sp.
TGGCGGATGGCAGTTTCGTCATCTGGAAAGGTCCGATCACGGACAACACCGGCAAACCCATGGTGGCCAAAGATGCTGCAGCGGACGAAAAGTACTTGAGCGGCTTGAACGTCTACGTTAAAGGCGTTGAGGGCAAAGTCCCCGGCGGCGACAAAAAGTAACCACGTCGGCGGCGTCCTGTCAGTCAGAAAAGCTGCTTTCGGGCAGCTTTTTGTTTTGAGACTTTAGTCATGATCGAAGAAACCCATTGGCATCCTGTTTCGCAAGTTGAAGCGCTTGGGCAGCAACCTTTGGCTGCGACCTTGCTGGACCGCGCCCTGGTGTTGTGGCGTGATGCGTCGGGCCAGGTTCATGCCTGGGCGGATCAATGTCCGCATCGAGGCGCCAGGTTGTCGATGGGGCGCATTCAGGATGACCACCTCGAATGCCCGTACCACGGTTGGCAGTTCGGGCCAAGCGGCCGCTGCGCCTTCGTCCCGGCGCTGCCTTCGTATCAACCGCCGCCCAGCCATTGCGCCAGGACGTTTCAGGTTGGCGAAAAGTATGGACTGATCTGGGTCCAGGTTAATTCGCCCAACTCCGAAGGAAATGCCCAAGCAAAGGCCGTTGCCGTTGCCGATGACGCTGGAAACCGCGTTGAAATTCCCGCCTTCGATTCCGAGCACGACGCGCACCTGCGCAAACTCAATTGCGGCCCCTATGACGTCGCTACCAGCGCGCCGCGCATCATCGAGAATTTTCTGGACATGGCGCATTTCGGTTTTGTCCATACGGGCTGGCTGGGCACCCGAGAAGCGACTGCCATCGACGATTACCGGGTTGAAACGACACTAACCGGTTTGCGTGCCACCCAATGCCGCGCCTGGCAGCCACAATCCAGCCTGCATGCCACGGCACCGGCGCAAGTTGAATATACCTATGAAGTCACTGCGCCCTACAGCGCCGTTTTGACCAAGCTGCCCGATCCGCATCGCCTGGCCGGCAGCGCCGCTGCAGTGGACTACCGCGAATCCATCGCGCTCTTCATCTGCCCCATCTCGGCCGAGGTCAGCCGCGTCTGGTTTCGCCTGGCCGTGGCAGACTTTGAGTCGAGTGATGACAAGTTGCGTGAGTTCCAGCACACTATCTTCATGCAGGACCAACCGGTGCTCGAATCACAAACGCCCAAGCGCTTGCCACTGGATTTGCGGGCCGAGTTGCACACCCCTGCCGACAAGGCGTCATCCGCTTACCGACGGCATTTGAAACGGCTTGGAATCACGATCGGAGTCTGTTGATGAACCAGCGCAAAACGCGGGTCAAAGACGTGGCACCAGAGCGCTTGCCCGCGCTGTTGTGCGCCATGCCCAAAGCCGAGCTCCACATCCACATCGAAGGCTCGCTGGAGCCTGAACTGATCTTTGCCCTGGCCCAGCGCAACGGTGTGCCTTTGGCTTACCCGGATGTCGAATCGCTGCGCCGCGCCTATGTGTTTGACGATCTGCAAAGTTTTCTGGACATCTATCACACCGGAACGCTGGTGTTGAAAGCCGAGCAGGACTTCTACGACATGACGCACGCTTACCTCAAGCGCGCTGCGGCTGATAACGTCATTCACGCCGAGATATTTTTTGACACGCAAACCCACACTGGCCATGGCTTGAGCGCTGCCACGGTGATTCAGGGTTTGCACCGCGCCTGTGCCGATGCGCAAAAGCAATTCGGCATGAGTGCCTCGCTGATCCTGTGTTTTCTGCGCCACCTCAGTGAACAGGAAGCGTTTGAAAGCCTTGAGCAGGCCTTGCCGTTTCGAGACAAGATTCTCGGCATCGGTTTGGCGTCCAGCGAGCTGGGGCATCCACCCGAAAAGTTTGCCAAGGTGTTTGCGCGCTGCCGCGAACTGGGCTTCAGGCTGGTCGCCCATGCAGGTGAGGAAGGCCCACCGGCTTACATCTGGAGCGCTCTGGACGTGCTCAAGGTGGAACGCATCGACCATGGCGTTCAAGCAATCAAAGACGCGAATTTGATGCGCCGCCTGGTGAACGACAAAATTCCGCTCACCGTGTGTCCTTTGTCCAACCTGAAGCTGCGCGTTTTCCAGGATTTGAGACAGCACAACATCGGCCAGATGCTGGATGCCGGCATCGTCGCCACCATCAACTCGGATGATCCGGCCTATTTTGGCGGCTATATCAACGAGAACTTCACCCAGACATTTGCGGCGCTGGGGCTGACGGCGCAACACGCCTTTCAGCTTGCGCACAATAGTTTTGAGGCCAGTTTTATGGAGGCTTCATTGAAACGCAAATATATCGATCAATTGACCGGCGTGTTTGAGATGTTTTAAACCTGTGCTGACTTGAAAAACCTGAGCCGGGTTTCGATCAACGGTTAAAATCGTGGTTGAAGACCACCGCAAAGCTTGCTGCTCCGCAGGCTTTGTTTTTCATCATCCGGAGCCATGTAGAGGACTACCATGTACAAAAACCTCGCAGCCATGCTTGTGGCCGCCTGTTGTTTCTCAAGCGTTTCAACCCCGGCTTTTTCTCAATCCAGCCCAGCGGCAGCGCCAGCCAAAGAGCCGCTCAAAATCGGCTTTGTCTACGTCACACCCTTGACCGATGCCGGTTGGGTTCGCCAGCATGATGAAGGCCGCAAGGCGGTTGACGCCGCGCTGGGCGCACAAGTCAAGACGACTTACGTAGAAAACGTGGCCGAAGGGGCGGATTCCGAACGTGTGATCCGCGACCTGGCGCAACAGGGCCACAAACTCATTTTTACGCCGAGTTTTGGTTACATGGAGCCCACGCTCCAGGTCGCCAAAGAGTTTCCGGACGTGAAGTTTGAATCCATTACCGGTTACAAAACCGCGCCCAATGTGGCGACGGCCAATGCCCGCTATTACGAGGGCCGATATTTGGCTGGCATCGCCGCTGGGCGCTTGACGCAAAGCAACCTGGCCGGTTATGTGGCGGGATTCCCGATTCCTGAAGTGCTGCAGGGCATCAATGCCTTCACGCTGGGCATGCGCTCGGTCAACCCCAGGGCCCAAGTCAAAGTGGTCTGGCTCAGCACCTGGTTTGACCCGACGCGCGAGCGTGATGCCGCCATGACGCTGTTCAACCAGAATGTCGACGTGATCGCCTTCCACACCGGTTCCAACGCCGTGATGGTGGCGGCGCAGGAGCGCGGCAAGATGGCGGTGGCCTACCACTCCGACATGCGCAAGGTGGCGCCGGACGCGCAGATTGTCGCCGTCACCCACGAGTGGGGCGCGTATTACACAGCGCGCTCAAAGGCGGTTCTGGATGGCAGCTGGAGGGCCGGCAGCGTCTGGGGCGGCGTCAAAGAGGGCATGGTCAAGGTCGATTCGTTTGGCCCCAAAGTCCCCAAAGCCGTCCAACAGGAAGTTTTGGCGCGGCTCAAAGAGATTGGCGCGGGTCGGCTGAAACCTTTTGCAGCATCCGGGCTGGCGGTCAAGGACACCGAAGGCAACACCGTCATCGCCAAGGGGGCGGCGCTGAGTGATGACCAAATTCTCGGCATGAACTGGCTGGTTGAAGGCGTTCAGGGGAAGATTTCGAAATAATAGCTGAATGGATTGAATACGGTAAGCTTTTCCCTATGAAAGCCTACCGCGCCTCGATCCTTCGTTTTGACACCCGACAGGCACCGCAAAATTCGGCGGTTTTCGAGCAGGACGGCTTGCTGGTGGTCGCGCCTGGGCCGGGCGGCGTGGACACCGTGCGCGCCGTGGGGCCGTATCAAGCGCTCATCGGCAAATTCTCTGGCCTCGAAGTCGAACACCTTCCAGGGCGCATCATCGCGCCGGGTTTTGTTGACATGCACCTGCACTACCCGCAGATGGATGTGATTGGCTCCCCGGCGGACGGGCTGCTGCCGTGGCTTGAAAATTACACCTTTCCCGAGGAAATGCGCTTTGCCGATCCCGACTACTGCGCGCAGGCAGCGGTTTTATTCATTGCTGAGCTGCTGCGCAACGGCGTCACAACCGCCTTGAGCTTTGCCACGTCGCACCCGGAATCGGTCCATGCACTGTTCCGGCAAGCCTTGGCGAAGAAGATGCGTTTGATCACCGGTTTGTGCCTGATGGACCGCAACGCGCCGGCCGATCTGCTCAACCAAAAACGGCCAGGCGCGGGCACCGACGCCACCGAACAGAGCCTGATCGATTCTGAAGAGTTGATCAAGCAGTGGCATGGCCAGGGCCGCCTGGGTTACGCCATCACGCCGCGCTTTGCACCCAGTTGCAGCGACGCCCAATTGCGCGGCGCGGGTGAGCTGGCCGCCAGGTATCCGCACGTGTGGATTCAATCCCACGTGGCTGAGAACAAGGACGAAATCAGGTGGGCGCGTGAGTTGTTCCCAAAGTCCAGAAGTTATCTGGCCACCTATGCCGACTTCGGCCTGATGCGCCAACGCGCCATCTACGCCCACTGCATCCATTTCGACGACCCTGACCGCGCCCTGATGCGGGACACCGGCGCGGCCGCTGCCGTCTGCCCCACCAGCAATCTGTTTTTGGGTAGCGGCTTTTTCGACTACGCTGGTGCGGATCGTGTGGGCTTTCAATACGGCCTGGCCAGCGATGTCGGCGGTGGAACCAGCTTCAGCCCTTTTCACACCATGCTTGCAGCCTATTACGTCGCACGGGAAGGCCAGACCAAGCCCGGCCTGAGTTTGAGCCCGCAGCACCTGTGGTGGCAGCACACGGCCGGTGCGGCAAAAGCCTTGGGACTGGATGGAACGGACGCGCACTCCGCTACCGGCAATTTGC
>JANOMD010000322.1:0-3522 GCA_031420135.1 Rhodoferax sp.
TAGCTGAAGTTTCTACAATCGGGGCATGAAACCGATTGTTGACACCCGCCACGCCCACTACACCCGCGCCCAAGCCCTGCCCGGCATTCTGGCCAGCCGCATTGCCATTCTGGATGGTGCCATGGGCACCATGATCCAGCGCTTCAAGCTGACCGAGGCTGACTACCGGGGCGAGCGCTTCAAGGCGCACCCCAAAGACGTCAAGAACAACGGCGACTTGCTCAGCCTCACGCGCCCGGATGTGATCCGCGATATTCACGAAGCCTACCTGGCCGCCGGGGCTGATCTGATCGAGACCAACACCTTTGGCGCCACCAGCGTGGCGCAGGCCGACTACGACCTGGCCCCCCTGGCGCGCGAGATGAACCTGGCCTCGGCCCAGATTGCCCGCGCCGCCTGCGACAAATATTCGACCCGCGACAAACCCCGGTTTGTCGCGGGCGCCCTGGGCCCCACACCCAAAACCGCCAGCATCAGCCCCGACGTGAACGACCCCGGCGCCCGCAATGTGACGTTTGAAGAGCTGCGCGCCAGCTATTACGACCAGGTTGCCGGCCTGGTGGAGGGCGGCAGCGACGTGCTGCTGATCGAAACCATTTTTGACACCCTCAATGCCAAAGCCGCGCTGTTTGCCATTGACGAGTACTTCGAAGCGTCGGGCGAGCGTCTGCCACTCATCATCAGTGGCACGGTGACTGATGCATCAGGCCGGATTTTGAGTGGCCAGACCGTCCCGGCTTTTTGGTACAGCGTACGCCATGCGCAGCCGCTGGCTGTCGGGCTCAATTGCGCATTGGGCGCGGCGCTGATGCGCCCGTACATTCAGGAGTTGAGCCGCGTCGCTCCCGACACCTTCATCAGTTGCTACCCCAACGCCGGCCTGCCCAACCCGATGGCTGAAACCGGTTTTGACGAAACGCCCGAAGTCACGGCACGGTTGATCCGGGAGTTTGCGGCCGAAGGGCTGGTGAACATTGTGGGCGGTTGCTGCGGCACGACGCCCGAGCACATCGCCGCCATTGGCCATGCCGTGCAGCCGCTGGCAGCGCGCAGCCTGCAAAAGAGCTTTTTTTACAAGGAAGCGGCTTGATTCGCGGCCTGAACCTGGCACTTGCAACGCCCACGGTGTCGGCGTTGATCGGTGCCTTCGCAATCGGGGCGCTGTGTGCATAGCTGAAAAGCTGCCAGGTCCCAAAACACGGTAAAATCAGCCCTTCCAAGGAGCGTTGCAGCAGGGGGGATCAGTACCACTTTGCCAGGCTTGGAACGAGTTTCAAACAACTCCAACGGCGCTCACCTGATTTCTGTTTTACAGGTGAGATCGATGCCCAAAACCGCCCCAGCCCAAGTCGCCGAATCCGCTCCCTCCACGGTGCAACCAATGTTGCTGTCCGGCCTGGAGCCGGTGCAAATCGACGCCAGCAGCCTGTTCGTCAACATCGGCGAGCGCACCAACGTCACCGGCTCCAAGGCGTTTGCCCGCATGATCCTGAACGGCGAGTTTGACCAGGCGCTGAGCGTGGCGCGCCAGCAGGTGGAAAACGGTGCGCAAGTGATCGACATCAACATGGACGAGGCCATGCTGGACAGCCAGGCGGCGATGGTGCGCTTCCTGAATCTGATCGCCTCCGAGCCGGATATCTCCCGCGTGCCGATCATGGTCGACAGCTCCAAGTGGGAGGTGATTGAGGCCGGTTTGCGCTGCATCCAGGGCAAGGGCATTGTGAACTCCATCAGCATGAAGGAAGGCGTGGAGCAGTTCAAGCACCAGGCGAAGTTGGTGCGCCGTTACGGTGCTGCTGCGGTGGTGATGGCGTTTGATGAAAAGGGCCAGGCCGACACGTTCCAGCGCAAGACCGAGATTTGCGCGCGGGCTTACCACATCCTGGTCGATGAAGTGGGCTTCCCGCCCGAGGACATCATCTTTGACCCGAACATCTTTGCCGTCGCCACCGGCATTGAGGAGCACAACAATTACGCCGTCGATTTCATTGAAGCCACGCGCTGGATCAAGGCCAACTTGCCCGGTGCCAAAGTATCGGGCGGCGTCTCCAACGTGAGTTTTTCGTTTCGCGGCAACGACCCGGTGCGCGAGGCGATTCACACGGTTTTCCTCTACCACGCGATTCAAGCGGGCATGGACATGGGCATCGTCAACGCCGGCATGGTCGGCGTCTATGACGACCTGGAGCCGGTGCTGCGCGAGCGGGTGGAAGACGTCGTTTTGAACCGCCGTCCAGATGCGGGTGAGCGACTGGTTGAAATCGCCGACAGCGCCAAAAGCGGTGCCAAGGACGAGAGCAAACGAAACGATTGGCGCGGCACGCTGGAGCATCCGGTGGCGGTGGAGCAGCGTCTGAGCCACGCCATGGTGCACGGCATCACCGACTTTATTGTTGAGGATACTGAAGAGGCGTATCAAGCGCTGCTAAAGGCGGGTGGCCGCCCGCTGAACGTGATTGAAGGCCCGCTGATGGCCGGCATGAGCATCGTGGGCGACCTGTTCGGCCAGGGCAAGATGTTCCTGCCGCAGGTGGTCAAGAGCGCTCGGGTGATGAAGTCTGCTGTGGCACACCTGATTCCCTACATCGAGGAAGAAAAACGCCAGGACGAAGCGGCTGGCCGCGATGTGCGAACCAAGGGCAAAATCATCATCGCCACGGTGAAGGGTGACGTGCACGACATTGGCAAGAACATCGTCACCGTGGTCTTGCAGTGCAACAACTTCGAGGTCATCAACATGGGCGTGATGGTGCCCTGCCATGAAATTCTGGCGCGCGCCAAGGTCGAAGGCGCCGACATTGTGGGTTTGAGCGGCCTGATCACGCCCAGCCTGGAAGAGATGCAGTACGTCGCGGGCGAGATGCAGAAGGATGATCACTTTCGCATCCGCAAAATTCCGCTGATGATTGGCGGTGCCACCACCAGCCGCGTGCATACCGCCGTCAAGATTGCGCCGCACTACGAAGGGCCCGTGGTCTACGTGCCCGATGCCTCGCGCAGCGTCGGCGTGGCGCAATCGCTGCTCAGTGACCAGGCCAGCAAATACGTCGCCGAACTGAATGCCGATTACGACAAAGTTCGCCTGCAACACGCCAACAAAAAAGTGGTGCCGTTATGGCCGCTGGCGAAAGCGCGCAACAACAAAACACCGATTGATTTCAAAGACTACACGCCGACTGCGCCGAAGTTTTTGGGTCGGCGCGTGTTCAAGAATTTTGACCTGGCGGAGATTGCCAAGTGCATTGACTGGGGGCCGTTCTTTCAGACCTGGGACTTGGCCGGGCCGTTCCCAGCGATCCTGAAAGACGACATCGTCGGCACCGAAGCGGTGCGCGTCTATGCCGACGGCCAGCGCATGCTCAAGCGCCTGATTGAAGGCCGATGGCTTACTGCCAGTGGTGTGATCGGCCTGTACCCCGCCAACAGCGTGCGGGATGACGACATTGAGTTGTACACCGATGAATCCCGCTCCGAGGTCGCCTTAACCTGGCATGGCCTGCGCCAACAGGCCGAGAAGCA
>JANOMD010000323.1:0-2665 GCA_031420135.1 Rhodoferax sp.
GCGTTCAAAAACGCGCAAGGCGCGGACCTCTGCAGCTTCATTTCCCTGAATCAATTCACCGCCAACGCCCAAAGTTTTGCCAGCAAAAATGGCGTGGCACTGATTGCAGATGCCGATCTCGCGCGGCTGATCTCAGCTTGAAACCCACTGTTTTTCTATAGGTTGCTCAACGGTCTCCCTAGCGGTCAATCCTAGGTGCAAAATGCTTTGGCGGGCGCCGTTAACCCGTTAGACTGATGTTTCAACTGCCAAACAGTATCCGCTGCATCCCCAACCACGACACCACCACCATGGCCACTTCCAAGCTACTTCTGGATTACGTTTACGACCACGAGTCGGCCCGTGCAGACCAGGTTTACCTGACCCAGCCTTTGGGCGCGGCGGCGAATGGCGCTGTGACCGACTACACCTGGAAGGAAACCATGAACCAGGCGCGGCGCATGGCGACGCACCTGCAATCGCTGGGCTTTGAGCCGGGAGCCCGCATTGCCATTCTGTCTAAAAACTGCGCACACTTTTTCATGGCGGAACTCGCCATCTGGATGGCGGGCTACACCACGGTGGCAATTTTCCCGACGGAAGGCGCAGACACCGTGAAGTTTGTTCTGGATCACAGTGAATCGTCGCTGCTGTTTGTGGGCAAACTGGACACTTGGGACAAACAGTTGCCAGGCGTGGCTGCCAGCCTGCCGCGCATCGCCTTCCCGCTTGCGCCAAAAACCAGCTATGACAACTGGGACGCCATCATTGGCCGGACCGCTCCCATGCCGGGCCGGCCACAACGCAAGGCCACCGACCTGGCCATGCTGCTCTATACCTCAGGCTCCACCGGCCAGCCCAAGGGCGTGATGCACAGCTTTAGCCGCATCTCTGCAGTGTCTGAGGGCATTGCCAGGCGCATGGCAGACACCCTTGGTACAGAAGCCAACCGCGTGTTGTCCTACCTTCCGCTGGCGCACGCGTTCGAACGGGCGTTTGTCGAGTGTTATTCCTATGTGGTGGGCAACTGCCACGTGTTTTTTGCCGAGTCGTTGGAGACCTTTGTCGTTGATCTGAACCGTGCCCGCCCAACCCTGTTCATTTCGGTGCCGCGTTTGTGGCTCAAGTTCATGCAGGGTGTGTCGGCCAAGATGCCGCCGGCCAAACTCAACCGGTTGTTGTCCATCCCGATCATCAAGCGCATCGTTGCCAGGAAAGTGTTGACCACCCTTGGGCTGGACCAGGTCAAACTCGCGGGCAGCGGCTCGGCACCACTGTCGCCTTCACTGATCCAGTGGTACCGCAAACTCGGGCTGAATCTGATCGAAGGTTACGCGATGACCGAAGACTTCGCCTACTCCCACACCATGACCGAAACCCACAACGAAGTCGGTTATGTGGGTGTGCCTTATGACGGCGTGCAGGTGCGCATCGGCGATGGCAACGAGATCCAGATCAAGTCGCCTGGCCAGATGGTGGGCTACTACAAGCGCCCCGACCTTGACGCCGAAGTCTTCACCGAAGACGGCTTCTTCAAAACTGGCGACCAGGGCGAGCGCCGCCCGGATGGCCAGCTCAAAATCACCGGCCGCCTGAAGGAACTGTTCAAGACCGCCAAGGGCAAATATGTGGCACCCGCACCGATTGAAAACCGGCTCAACGGCCACCCCATGATCGAATCCAGCATGGTCTCGGGCGTGGGGCAGGCTGCGTCCTACGGCTTGATTGTCCTGAATGAAGCGATGCGGCCCAAAATCAACGACCCGGCGGTTCGTGCCGAAGTCACTGAGGCCATGACGGCGTTGCTGAACGAAACCAACAAGGATCTGGCCGACTACGAGCAGATGAAAATGCTGGTGATTGCCAAGGAGCCCTGGTCCATCGAAAACGGCTGCCTCACGCCGACCATGAAAATCAAGCGCGGCAAGATTGAAGCCCAGGTCGCACCGCAGGTGGATGCCTGGTTTGAGGGCAAAGGCAAGGTGCTCTGGGCGTGAGGTGGCAGAGGCCTCTCTTTGACCTGAAAATAGTCTAAAAATTAACTTGCGAGTTAATTTTTAGATAAAATACCGTCAAAAATCCAAAAAAACCGATAAAATAGGCCTCTAGCTCTAGTATTTAATAGATAGTTTGCTATTTTTAATATAGCATTCATGGATTCGCAAAATTTGCGTTCTACCCTGCGCGCTAACATGGCCGCATGCAAACCACCGATTCACTGCCGCGTGACGCCCAGGCGATTCTGGAACTGGCGTCGCGCTCCATGTTTCACCTGTTCTCCAGCATCAGCCAGGGCATGTTTCTGGTGGACATCAGCGGGCGCATTGTCTGGTTGAACGAAGGCTACCAGCGCTTCCTGCCGGCGCTCGGGTTCTCAAAGGTGGACGAATTTTTGGGTCATCTGGTCGAAGAAGTCATCCCCAATACCCAAATGCGCCGCGTGCTGGAAACCGGCGAGCCGATTCTGGTGGATTTGTTGACCAACAAGGCGGGCACGTTTGTGGTCAGCCGCATTCCGCTTCGGGACGACACCAATGCCGTCATCGGCGCCATCGGCATCGTGCTGTTTGACCACCCCGAGACCACGCTGCAGCCGCTCATCAGCAAATTTGCCCTGTTGCAGCGCGACCTGGACGACGCCCGCCGTGAACTGGCGAGCCAGCGCAACAACCCGCTTTACAGCGCC
>JANOMD010000324.1:0-1580 GCA_031420135.1 Rhodoferax sp.
ATCCGCTTTGGTCACATCGCTATTCGCCAGCGCAGCGTTTGCCGCTGGCGACCACCACGCACCCAAGCATGGCGGCATCGTGGTGGAGACCAAGTTGGCCGACTTTGAGTTCGTCGTCAAATCCGACGTCATCCAGATCTACATCACTGACCACGGCAAGCCGATGAAAATTGACGGTGCCAAAGCCAAAGTCACCTTGCTCAACGGCAGCGAGAAAACCGAAGTCGAACTGGTTCAGGTGGGTGACAAACTGGAGGCCACTGGCACGTTCAAAGTGGTGCCGAAGTCCACCAAAGGCGTAGCTGTGGTGAGGCTGTCTGGCAAACCACCGGCTTCGGCGCGGTTTGAATTGAAATAGACCCGATTGGGTAAAAATTAACTTGGAGGTTAATTTATTCGCAAAAATCGGTCGAAAAAGATCAAAATACCGATTAAATAGGTCTCTAGCTCTCGTATTATATAGCTATCTTGCTATTCTAAACATAGCAATATGCTTTTTCCTTCAACCCATCGAGAACTCAGGGGCCGCACAGCGTTGACGGCCCGACCCTTCAGGCTTTCAACGTCTGGTTGAAAAACGCCATCGTGCGCTCCCACGCCAGTTTGGCGGCTGGTGCATCGAAACGCGGTGTGGTGTCGTTGTTGAAGCCGTGCTGCGTACCGGCATACTGGTGGGTGGTGTAACGCGCGCCCGCCGCCTTGAGCGCCGCTTCATAAGCCGGCCAGGCCGCGTTGATGCGCTCGTCCACGCCCGCGAAATGAATCAGCAGCGGCGCTTTGACCTTGGCCGCATCTTCGACCGCCGGGTGGTTGCCATAAAACGGCACGGCCGCCGCCAGATCAGGCAAGCGCACCGCCAGCGTGTGCGCCATGCCGCCGCCGTAGCAAAAACCCACCACACCGACTTTGCCGGTGCTGTCGGCGCGGGCTTTCAACAGGTTGGCAGCCGTCACAAAGTCTTCTCGGGTTTTGGCCTGGTCGAGCTTGGGGAACAGCTCACGCGCCTTGTCCTCATCGCCGGGGTAACCGCCCAAAGGCGTGAGCGCGTCGGGCGCAAACGCCATGTAGCCGTCCAGCGCCAGGCGGCGGGCGATGTCTTCAATGTGCGGATTCAGTCCCCGGTTTTCATGCACCACCAGCACACCGGGCAGGCGACCGCTTTCATTGGCCGGGCGCGCCAGATAGCCGCGCATGGCGCCGTAGCCATTGGGCGAGGCGTAATTCAGTGTTTCGGTTTTGATCCGCCGGTCGTCCTTGGGAACAACCTGCCCGATGGCGAAATCGGGGCTCAGGGCGGCCAGCAAGCCGACGGCCGTGAGGCCGCCAACTGCAAATTTTTGCGCTCCGGCCAGAAAACCGCGCCGGTCGATCACGCCGTGCACATAGGCGTCAAAAAGGATCAGCAGTTCCTGGTCGAAGTCTTGGGCTGTTTTAGGTTGCATCGGATTGACTCCAAAAAGCGCAGCATAGCCGCAAGACGGATGCCCTGCAAATTCAGGTCGTTGCGCAAACCCATCAAAAGAAAAAGCGCATGCTCAGGGTGTAAAAGGTCGCACCGCTGGTTACTTTTTAAAGACACT
>JANOMD010000325.1:0-9801 GCA_031420135.1 Rhodoferax sp.
CGTCCTCAAAACCGAATACAGCCGCGGTGGCCGCAACTCTGCCACGGTGCGCATGAAGCTCAAGAGCCTGATCGCCAACTTCGGCACCGAAGTTGTGTTCAAGGCCGACGACAAGATGGACCAGGTCATCCTGGACAAGAAGGACTGCACCTACTCCTACTTTGCCGACCCGATGTACGTCTGCATGGACGAAGAGTTCAACCAGTACGAGGTCGAAGCCGAAAACATGGGCGACTCGCTCAACTACCTCGAAGACGGCATGGCCGTTGAAGTCGTGTTCTACGACGGCAAAGCCATCTCGGTCGAGCTGCCCACCAGCGTCGAGCGCGAAATCACCTGGACTGAGCCCGCCGTCAAGGGCGACACCTCCGGCAAGGTCTTGAAACCTGCCAAAATCTCAACAGGGTTCGAGATCGGTGTGCCGATTTTTGTGGCGCAGGGCGACAAGGTTGAGATTGATACGCGCACCGGTGAATACCGCAAGCGCGTTTAACCTCCCCTTGCGTTCGCCTTTAGGCTGGTCAAAGGTCTGAGGCAGACAAAAAAGACAGGCTCCGTCGGGGGCCTTTTTTATGGGTGCCCGCCCGACCCCTCGCGGTGCTGCTGGCGGTCAAACCGGCAGACTGGACTGACTAATCATTGCGAACGCAAAGCATCATGGACCGCGTCAGCGTGAGTGAACCAGCATCTTGCTCACAGCGGCTTCATCCCAGTCAATGCCACTGCCTGGCCGGTCGGGCACATGAACCATTCCATTTCTCACCGCAAACGGCTCTGCGATGAATGGATGTGCCCAATCCCGCCATTCCAGCCAATGGGCGCTTTCGGACGCCCGCAAAAGATGCGCCGAGACCTCGGGATACAAATGACTTGAGAGCGGGATCCCGGCGGCTCCGGCGATTGCAGCACAGCGCATGAAGCCAGTCACGCCGCCAATTCGCATCAGGTCGGGCATGAACAGGTCAGCGGCTTTTGCCTGCACAGCCTTGTAGAAGCTACGAGACCCGTACAGGTTCTCACCAATCTGAATAGGAGTCTTCAGCTCCCGGGCCAGTTGAGCGCATCCATCGAAGTTATCGTAGGCGATCGGCTCTTCGAACCACTGCAGGCCCTCGCCGTCCAGCGCGTGCAATCGCACCAGCGCCTCGCCAAGATCCAGACCTTGGTTGAAATCCGTCATGATGCGCACATCAGGACCCACCGCCTTGCGGACAGCATCCAGCGCGGCGACATCAGCTCTGAAATCCTCACGTCCCAGCCGCATCTTGATTGCCGAGAAATTTCCCTCCGCGACAAGCGACAAGGCCTCGTCTTGCAATTGATCTGGTGGAAGAAGCCACAAGCCGTTGGTGTTGTAGGCACGCACGGAGCCGGTGCTCGCGCCCAGATACTGAGCCAGGGGTTGCCCCGAAGCCTTCGACACCGCATCCCAGATCGCCATATCGACGGCTGAGGCGGCAACCAGTCCAATGCCTTCTCTGCCCGACAAATGCATGGTTTGCACAGCGATCTTGAAGCAATCCACCGGTGAAAGCGGCTTGGAACCAATCGCCTCGGCGATCGCCTGAATTGCCGGAAGTATGTATTCTGCAGATTTGAGGACGTAAGGCTCCAGGTAGCTGCGACCTATGATTCCCTCATTTGTCAGCAGATCGACAAGGATAAAAGGCCATTCAGTGTATTTTCCGACAGTCGGATTTGACACGATAGGGCGCCGTAGCGGGACCGATAGAACGCGCAGCTTGATACTGTGCAATGTCAGTTGGGGAACTAAGCGGGTTGAAGTGTTCATGTTTTATCCATGCTAAAAAAATGGGAATTGGCCGAACTCCCAGGGAATATAAGAGAGATGCACAACACGTTGTGGCCTAGCGTCCTGTTTAGCACAAATTACACCTGTCAATCTGCACACAAACGTAGGACGGCGAAAAAGTCAAATGGAAAAGAAATCATCTGATGGGCAGACCGCCTTGTCCTTAGCCGCAAGCGCGTCTGACCGTTCTGCGATATGGCAAAAAAGGCTCCCTCGGGAGCCTTTTTTTATGACCACCGACCAGACTCCGGGCACACGCTGACGCTGCGACCGTTCACCCAAACCTGCTCATCATCCAGCAACAACGCCGTCGAACGGTTCATGTCAAAGGCGATCCTCAGTGCCTTCGCGACGTGGGCATTCTCAATAGGAAGCTCCCAGGTCAGGAATACCTGGGTGCAATCTCGCCCGGGCGGGAAGTCGGCCACATCAAAGCCGCCGCTGCGCCGGTCAATCACGGCGTGAGGCTGGCCAGTATCGAATATCACCACCATTCCCCGTGTGAGCGGGATGCGATGGCCTGTCGCGGCGAAATGCAAGTCCAGCCCCTTGTCTTCGCTGAGGAAAAGGTTGCAAAAAGCCGAACTACCATACTGTGCACCGTCATGGTGGTACTTCGCGCCTCGGCAAGCCATCAGGGCCACGTCGCTGCCGACCAGCACGTCTTGCAAACCCAGCGTGTGCGTCCAATCAGACACCGCCTGCACACAGCGGCCATAGTCCGGCCAACGCATGCGCGCCCGCGGCAAAGGCAGCGCCTCGACATCTCCGGGTTCCAGGCCCAAGCGCAACGATGTCTCCCTTTGCCAATCTGCGACCAACCTTGCTGGCGGCGCGGGTACATCAACCCCGTCTGACAGCACAACATCGCTCACGCTTCGGCTGCGAATGGCATCACCACTCCAGTAATAGGAAATCTGGAGGTCGTGCGCGTGAGTCGGTTGATGGGCGCTCATCTGGGCGAGTGTAATGAGCCAGCACCCAAAAACTTGCCGAATTGATGGCATCTCAAATTTTGAAGGAGATTTGCAATGACGCGCAACATGCGCACGGCCAAGAGCCGCGTTTTGAATGAAGTGATGGAGATAGGGCGTTGCCATGGTCAGCAAAACACGGGCTTGCGAGGGTTTAATGCCCAGCCCCACCGTGCCAGCCTCAGGCAAAAATTGCCAGCGAACGCCACAGTTCGCAGGGCACCTCTACAATTTCTTGCATTGCTCGAAGGTCGATGTCAAAAACTGATGGTGTCAAAATTTCTTGTCAAAATACGTTCATGGAAAACACACAAAATCTGACCGAAAACGTCACCGTGCGGCGCCTTGCCGATGCCTGGGCCGACCTGCAAAATCACGCTGAGCAGGGCAACTTGCTGGAGGCCAACGCCTACCGGCTGGCGTTTTCAGACCCCGAGTTTCTGTTGCGCCGGGAGACCCGTGGCATTCGCATTCAACTGGAGATGCTCAAGCCCGATCTGGAGCAGACCGCGCAGGGGATTGAAAGCACCGTCGTCGTTTTCGGCAGCGCGCGCTTCCCATCGCCCGAGGAGGCCCATGCACGGCAAGAAAGAGCTTTGTCCAGCGGCGACTCGGCCGCCATTGCATTGGCTGAGCGCGCGGTTCGCAATGCGCGCCATTACGACAACGCGCGGCTGTTTGCGCGGCTGGTTGCGGGCCACAGCGCGCGCAAGCCACCCAAGGAACGCATTTTCATCTGCACGGGCGGCGGCCCTGGCATCATGGAAGCGGCGAACCGCGGTGCGCATGAGATGGGGGCGCCCAGTGTGAGCCTGAACATCGCCCTGCCCCACGAGCAAAGCGCCAACCCCTACGTCACACCGTCACTGAGCTTCAAGTTTCACTACTTCGCGATGCGCAAAATGCATTTCATGATGCGTGCCAAGGCTTTGGTCGCCTTCCCGGGCGGGTTTGGCACCTTGGATGAGCTGTTTGAAGTCATCACCCTGGTGCAAACGCGCAAAGCCAAGCCGGTGCCGATTGTGCTGTTTGGCACCGACTACTGGAACCGCCTGCTGAACTTCGACCTGCTGGTCGAAGAAGGCGCGATCTCACCCGAGGACCTGAAGCTCGTCACCTACACCGACGAGCCGCAGGAGGCATGGGAGACGATTCGGGCGTTCTACAGCCTTTGATGGGACAGGCTTGGTAGTTTGTGAGTTTGGCCGCATCCAACCGCGCCTGACCGCGTTGACGCATGAAAGGTAGCCCAATCCAAACCGACAGAGCCATGTCCGCAACGGTTTAAAGTACTATTAAATAAATAGCAAACTATGTATATAATACTAGAGCTAGAGGCATATTTAATCAGTTTTTTTAGTTTTTTGACCCATTTTTGGGTAGAAATTAACCTGGGGGTTAATTAATTGACTCATTTTGCGGCCACGACGCTCGCGCGATCAAACTCGATACGCGTCGCGCAGGGCCTGCTGGCGTTGTTCGTGCTCAACGCTTTTTTGAGCATGACCAACTGGTGGCCAACGCCTTTTGTGCTATTGGTCAAACGCCTGGCGCCAGAATTTGTGCTGCTGTGGGTGGCGGTTTTGTTCGCGGTGAGGTCTCACGGCGGGCTGTCGCGCCGTGGCGCAAGGGCGCTCGCCGGGGTCTACTTGCTGCTGGTGTTGGGCCGCTATTTCGACACCACTGCCCCGGCGCTGTTCGGACGCGACATCAATCTGTACTGGGACGCTCTACAGATTCCGCGCGTACTCTGGGTGACGCTCAAAAGCTACCCGCTGTGGGTGTCGCTTCTGGTGGTAGGGGCTGTTGCCGCCCTGATCTGGCTGGTCTACACGGCGTTGCGCATCGCCATCACCGTGGCGGCGCGCGAGGCAGCGCCCTACGCGCTCAAGCGACCGTGGGCGTATGTGTTGACGCTGGCTGCGCTGGCATTGGTGACGGCGAACTTTTTGGGCGTGCGGGAAACCTGGCCGTATGTGTCCAAGCCCGTGTTGCCAACCTATGTTCGTCAAGCCAAGCTGCTGGCCACTGCATTTGCCGAGCGAAATCAGCAGCAAGTCCTGGCGCCCTCGCCCGCCTTCACGTCCGATCTGGCAGTACTTGGTGGTGCGGATGTGAACCTGTTCCTGCTTGAATCCTATGGCCGGGTGGCGTTCAGCAATGCCCCAATGAGCGCACAGCTCAAGCCGGGGCGTGACGCCCTGGCGGCGCAAATTGCAGCCAGCGGCATGCAGGTGGTGTCTGCCTATGCCGCATCGACCACGTTTGGTGGCGCCTCCGAGTTGGCGCAACTGGCCTTGCTGTCTGGCATCGACACCGGTGACCCGCTGGTGCATGACCTGCTGCTCACCACACAGCGGCCAACACTGGTGACGCTGTTTCGCGATCGGGGCTACCGGACCTTTGGCTTCTACCCGGCGCTGACCTGGGACTGGCCCGAGAAATCGTTCTACCGGTTTGACACATTTATTGATGCCCGCGACCTGGGCTACAAGGGTCCGAAACTCGGTTTTTGGACGTTGCCAGACCAGTTCGCACTGGCGCGTCTGGGTCAACTTCACCCGGTCACCGCGCAAAGCCAAAAGCGCTTCACGTTCTTTGCCTCGATCACCAGCCACATGCCGTTTCACCCGGTGCCGCCCTACCAGGCAGACTGGGCCAAAGTGCTGTCAGACCAGCCGTTTGATGCGGCGCAAATGGCCGCCGTCAACGCGCAAAAGGAGGACTGGCTCAATATGTCGCCCGGTTACATCGGCATGATCAACTACAACTACCAGTGGCTGACCGGCTACCTGGCGCAACCCTCGGTGCGGGAGCAGGTGTTCGTTGTGCTGGGCGACCACCAGCCCGCTGCCAACGTGACGGGTGAAGGCGCAACCTGGGACGTACCAGTGCACATCATCAGCGCCAACCCCGCTTTGCTGCAACGTTTTGTTGAGCGCGGCTTCAAACCTGGCCTCACCCCGTCTGAACCCCGCGTGGGCGCCCTGTTTGACTTGACGCGGCTGCTGCTGGACGGGTTTGACTCGGGCGCGGCAAAGACGGTTGCGACAAAGTCGGTTGCGGTGAAGTCGATTGACGTGAGGGCGGTTGATGTGACGGCGCAGCCATGACTATCTGGCGCACAGCGGCGGTTGTCGTTCTGACCTGCGCAATCGCCTTGGCACTGGCGGCGGCCTTGCGCTACGGCCTGGTCGAGCCAGCGGACGTGACGGCCCGGTGCGATGGGGGCGCGCAGGATGTGTGGTGCAGGCTGCGCGCGTGGACCATTCAGAGCTTTGTGCACCAGCGGATCGGCTGGCTGGCGTTGGCGCTGGCGCTGGTCGCCACTGTGGGTGCCTGGCGCAGTGTGGCGGTGATCGCCCTGTTTACCGCCTGCGCCGGTATGGTGCTTTACACCACCGAACTGGGTGCGCCTGCTGCACTGCTGGGCGCACTGGTTTTTGTGCGCCAGCGTGCAGGTGTGGGCAATCCGCAAGTGCCCGCCAGTACCAACAACACGGCGCAGTACGACAGCGCCTGAGCGTTACGCCAGCCCTCAGAAAGCGCAATCCCGACTGCGCAGCCGGCCAAAATGACGGCCAGCAGCAGTTCTTCTGCCGACCGCTGGCGCGCCGCTTCAAAGCCAGTGTGGAACGACGACTCAAGCCGGCTCAGACGTGCAGCCAGCAAAGCTACCGTCGGCGCTAAAAACCACCACCAGGGAAACGGGCGGTAACGCGAATCAAGCAGCAACACCAGGGCTGCCGTCGCAGCGGCAAACAGCAGCGCAATGCGCGTCAGGCGCTTGATTTTCGAAAACTGGCGAGGCAGTGTCGCCAACACCGCCGCTGCGCCGATCACCGCCAGCAAACCGCTTTGACCTTGCTCCCACAGCGTTCGGTCCCATTGCTGACTCATTAACCATTGCACCGGCAATACAGCGCCCAGCATGGCAGCAGCCAGAACAGCCGGTGCGCCGCCCACACCGAAACGGATGCCATAACGAGCGAACCATGCTGCCCCCAGAAGCGCGCCAGCCAGCGCACCGAGCCAACCGCGCCACCAACTGGCATCCTCCACCACGTCGCCTGCAAACGCGACGCGTGCCTGCCCGAACTGGTCGAACAGGCCCCAGTAACCGCCCATCGCGCCTTCAAAGGCGCGTTTCCAGGGTTGGTCAAAGGCTTCGATCACGTTGTAGTCCAGCGCACCAGCTCCCAAACGGGCTGGCCCGGCCTGGCGCACCAGTTCGGCAAAAAACCGGCTTTGCTCGACGCGCCCCGGCACCGCGCCCGCGCGCTGCCGGCCGACGGCGGGCCAGCCGGTCTCACCCACCCACACCGGTTGGTTCGCGAAGGTTTGCTTCATCTTTTTGGCAATCGACAAAACATGGAAGGCGGCGGCATCAACCGCCACCGGATGGTCTTCCCAATAAGGCAGGATGTGCACGGTGACGCTGTCGACATGGCGGGCGAGCGTCGCGTTTCGCAGCCAAAACTCCCACACGTCAGCGTAGGTGACCGGCACCGGCGAATGTTGCCGTGCGTAGTCCAGCACCGTGCCCAAGGCCGCTGCGGTCAGTTCGCGGCGCAGCAGCACCTCGTTGCCCACCACCAGCAAGTCAACCACACCCGGATATTGCCGGGCCAGTGCGATGCCGCGGTCAACCTCGGCCTGGTTTTGAGCCACGTCACGCGCCAACCACACCCCGAGTTTGACGCGCATCCCCAGTTTGGCAGCGACGGCGGGCACCGCATCGAGCCCCTGCGACAGGCCATAGGTGCGCACACAGCGGGTGTAGGCCTGTAGAACGCGCAGGTCGGTTTCGATTTGTGCAGGTGTTACCTTTGAATCCGGGTTGAAGGGGTTGATGCCCGGAAGGCGAAACGGTGAGTACGAAACGCACGGCAGCAAAGTCGGCGCTGCGGCTGCAAATTGCGTTTGATTTGATGGCCCGGCCAGCGAAAATGCAAGGCCGCGTGCGCCCCACCACCCCAGCACCAGGCAAAGCCCCGTCCCGTGAATCAGCAGGGCAAGCCAAAAGTTGAAACGCATTTGTCGCAAGTCAAGGTGGTGGCGCAGGGAACCTGCAACACTGGAACTGGTCAGACCAAGTGTAAGAGAACCCCCAACTGGCGCGACTGCACTCAGTGCAACACTCAAGCTTAGTCAGAAAAACATAGACACCAATCGGCAGCGATGCACTCTCCGTTTTCCAGTTCACACACTGCCCGCAGCCGGCCCGCGAAAATTTGGGCGGCGCTTTGGGTTGCAGCACTGATGGCCGTGGCTAACTACCTGACTTGGGGCTGGGTGGGTAAATCGGCAACCGCCATTGACGTGGCACCGCGCGTGAATGGTGTGACCTACGCCCCGTTCGGACGGTCTGATGCGCCATGGATTCGCAACACCCCAGCAGCAAACCTGATCGCCGCTGATTTTCAGCAATTGGCCGGGCTGACCGGTCAAATCCGCACTTACAGCGCCGCCCAGTTTCCCGAATTGCCGGCCTTGGCGGCCCAACATGGCCTGCAGTTGACGCTGGGGGCATGGTTGAACAGCGACGCAGACAACAACGAGCGAGAGATTGAAGCGGCACTGAACGCCGCAACAACGCACCCCAACGTCTCGCGCCTGGTGATTGGCAACGAGACGGTGCTCAAAGGCAAGCTGACGCCTGCTGCATTGGCGCGCTATTTGCAACGCGTGCGAAAGGCATCGACGGTGCCTGTGTCTACCGCCGAGCCGTGGCACGTCTGGATCAAACACCCCGAGCTGGCCGACGAAGTTGACTTCATCACCATCCACCTGTTGCCTTACTGGGAAGGCGTGGGTTTGGAGACGGCGGTGGACGAGTCACTGGAACGCCTGGCCCGGGTGCGCGCGAGGTTTCCGGGCAAGCCGATTTTGATCGGTGAAATTGGCTACCCCAGCAGTGGCGACACCATCAAGCGCGCCAAACCCTCGCCCGCCGTGCAGGCCGCGTTTGTGCGGGAATTTGTGGCGCGGGCCGCACTGGACAAACTGGATTATTTCCTGATCGAGGCTTACGACCAGCCGTGGAAGCTGCATGAAGAAGGCGGCGCCGGCGCCTATTGGGGCCTGTTCGACGCAGCACGCCAGGCAAAATTCGCGTTTGCGGGTGCCATCGAACCAGACCCCTACTGGCGCGCCAAAGCCTTGGGCTCGTCGATGGCAGGGTTGGTGTTTTTGACCTGGTTTTTGTCGCGCTTGACCGCATTGCGGCGCCTCGCACGGGTGGCGTTTGCGGCGACGGCACAGGCGGTGCTGGCACTGGCCACGGTGGTGATCACGCTGCCGATGCTGCATTACATGACCGCAGGCAACTGGGTGATGCTGGCGCTGCTGATTTCCACATCCCTGGTGATGGTCGCAATTCTCCTGGTGCACCTGTTTGAATTCGTGGAGCTGTTTTGGGATGGCAGCCTGCGCCGCCGTTTCGCACCCAAGGCGTTGCTGGCAGGAGCGCATCAACCGTTTGTTTCGATCCACCTGGCCTGCTGCAACGAGCCGCCGCAGATGGTGATCGCAACGCTCAAGAGCCTGCACGCGCTGGACTACCAGGCGTTCGAAGTGATCGTGGTTGACAACAACACCACAGACGATGGCCTGTGGCAACCCTTGCGCAATTTTGTGGCTGGCCTGCCGGGCAACTTCCACTTCATCCATTTGCCCACCTGGCATGGCTTCAAGTCCGGCGCGCTGAATTTTGCGTTGACCCAAACCAACCCGCGTGCGCAGTTGATCGGCGTGGTGGACGCCGACTACGTGGTGCGCCCTGAATGGCTGCGTTCGCTGGTTGGCCACTTCGACGACCCCCAGGTAGGCATTGTGCAGGCACCGCAAGCGCACCGCGACTGGGGCGGCTCCGTGTTTCGCCAAATGATGAACTGGGAGTACGAGGGTTTCTTTCGCATTGGCATGCACCACCGCAATGAGCGCGATGCCATCATCCAGCACGGCACGATGACGCTGATACGCGCGCAGGCCCTGCGTGCGCATGGGCAATGG
>JANOMD010000326.1:0-4978 GCA_031420135.1 Rhodoferax sp.
CGCCCGGCGATTCAGGAGCGGCTGGCAGCCCTTGGCATTCAGCCCGTCACCAAATCCAGCCCGGCCCAGGCCCAGGCTTATGTGGCGGCAGAGGTGGCGCGCTGGTCAGTCGTGGTGAAAAAGCTCGGCATCGCGCTATGAACCTGGATAGCCAAAAAATTAACCTAAAAGTTAATTTTTTTGCTGAAACCGTCTCAGAATCGGCATTTTACTAACATAATATGCCTGTAGCTCTCGTAAAATATAGATAGTTTGCTACTTATTATATAGCATTCAGATGATGACCAAGCATTGGTGTTCAGTCCCCCGCGTCGGCTTGATCAGGCCTGGATTCATGGGCTGTTTGCGACCCAAGAGAAATTAGAACCATGCGTACCGAACTTTGCCTCAAACTCGGCTGCGCGCTGCCGATCTTCGCGTTTTCACATTGCCGCGATGTCGTGGTTGAAGTCACCAAGGCCGGTGGCTTCGGCGTGTTGGGTGCGGCCACCTTTTCACCCGAACAGCTTGAAGCCGAGTTGCGCTGGATTGACCAGCACGTGGCGGGTCGTCCCTACGGCGTGGATGTCATCATCCCGACTCAATATGACAAGGAGGCCGAGCGCACAACTGACGATCTGGCAAACCTGATTCCTGCAGGGCACCGCGCCTTCATGGACAAAATCCTGGATGACGCGGGCGTGCCGCCGCTGCCCGCTGATGAGCGCGAGCGGGTCCATCGCGACATCGTCAACGGGCGCGGCAACATGACGCCCAACGGCGCGCGGCGCCTGCTGCAGGTTGCACTGGCGCACCCGCAAGTGAAGCTGGTGGTCAGTGCATTGGGCTCCCCGCCGCCGGACGTGATGGCGCAATTGCGCGCGGCCAAGGTGATGGTGGGCGCGATGTGTGGCAAAGGTGAGCATGCGGCGCGCCACGTGGCAGCGGGTGTGGATGTGATCGTGGCGCAGGGCACCGAGGCCGGTGGCCACACCGGTGAGATCGCCACCATGGTGTTGGTGCCACAGGTGGTTGCCGCGTGCGGTGACAAGGTTGCCGTGCTGGCGGCCGGTGGCATTGCCAAGGGCAGCCAGATTGTGGCGGCGCTGGCGCTGGGCGCGCAGGGCGTATGGTGCGGCACGCTGTGGCTTGGCACGCGCGAGAGCGAGCTGGACCCGTTTGAGAAGGAAGTGCTGTTTGAAGCCCGCGCCGAGGACGCGGTGCGCCGCAAGGCCCGTACCGGCAAGACGGTGCGCATGCTCAAAAGCAAGCTGTCCGAAGCCTGGGAGCAGCCTGGTGCGCCCGCCTACCTGCCCACGCCGCTGCAGGGCATCCTGTACAACGAAGCCCACGCCCGTGTGGTGCGGGCCAAACGCAAGGATCTCTACTCCTTTCCGGCCGGCCAGGTGGTGGGCATGCTGACCGAAGAGACCACCGTGCGCGACGTGATGGTCCAGCTGCAAACGGAATACCTCGATACCATGGAGCGCCTGCGCCAGCTTGATCCATCCAGTAGCTGAACGCCCAAACCATCGCAATATCGGAAACTCAATGCACAACGAAGTACTGGTAGAACACATCGACGGCATGGTGATCGTCACCATCAACCGTCCCGAAGCGCGCAATGCGGTGAACCGCGCTGTCTCGTATGGTGTCTGCGAGGCGCTTGATGAACTGGACCACCGTAGCGACCTGCATATCGGCATTCTGACCGGAGCGGGCGGGAACTTCTGTGCTGGCATGGACCTGAAGGCATTTCTGCGCGGTGAGGTGACGCGCGTCAAGGGTCGTGGCATTCTGGGCATCGCCATGACGCCGCCGCGCAAACCGTTGATTGCCGCCGTTGAAGGTTACGCGCTGGCCGGCGGATTTGAGTCCGTGTTGGCGTGTGACCTGGTGGTCGCAGCCCGCAACGCGCAATTCGGCCTGCCCGAAGTCAAACGCGGACTCGCTGCTGCCGCAGGCGGGCTGATGCGTCTGCCGCGTCTCATTCCTCAGCGCATCGCCATGGAAATTGCCCTGACAGGCGACATGATCTCAGCCGAGCGGCTCAACCAATATGGATTGATCAACGCCCTGGTGGAGCCCGGTCAGGCACTGGAGGAAGCCAAAAAGCTGGCCCAACGGATCATGGCCAATGCACCGCTGGCGGTCGCCGCCAGCAAGCAGGTGATCGTTGAACAACGTGACTGGCCAATCGCCGAGATGTTCGCGCGCCAGGAAACCATCACCGGGCATTTGCTAAAGTCAGCCGACGCGCGCGAAGGTGCCACAGCTTTCGCCGAACGCCGAAAGCCGGTGTGGCGGGGTGAGTGATCCGCGCCAAGATTTCAAGCCTCAAAACATATTTAGGAACCCTCGACATGCCCGCACTAGACCCCGAAGTTGAAAACCTGCTGGAGCTGAGCCGCAAGGCCGGTGCCCGTCCATTTCAGGAGTTGACGCCCGAGCAGGCACGCGCTGCTTACGCCGCCGGGCGGGACGTGCTACAGCCCGACACAGAGGAGGTGGCTTCGGTGCGTGACGTGACGATTCCCATCCAAAGCGGCGGCTTGGCTCTTCGCGTTTACCGGGGCAAAGGCACTCAGCACGATGAAAAGCTGCCCTGCCTGGTTTTCCTGCATGGCGGCGGCTGGGTCATTGGCGACCTGCAAAGCCATGACCGGGTTTGCCGCGCGCTGGCCAATCGGGCGCGCATTTGCGTTGTCGCAGTTGACTACCGGCTGGCACCCGAGCATCGTTTCCCGGCGGCGCTGGACGACTCGGTCAGTGCCTTGAACTGGGTCAACGACAACGCGCAGGCGCTGTCGATTGCGCCAGGACGCATCGGTGTCGGTGGCGACAGCGCAGGTGGCAACCTGGCCGCCGTGCTGGCGCTGATGGGACGCGACGGCAGCGCACCCGCATCGATGTTCCAGGCATTGATCTACCCAGTGGTCGATTTGACGGCCAGCAGCGACTCCTACCGCCGGGTGACTTCCGGCGTGCCCCTGACGGCGGCCACGATGCATTACTTCATTGACCACTACACGCCACAGGCCAGTGACCGGCTGGACTGGCGGGCCTCGCCGGCGAAGGCCACGAGCTTTCGCGGCACGCCGCCCGCGTTGGTGGTCACCGTCGCCCACGACCCGCTGTGCGACGAAGGCCGCGCCTACGCACGGCGGCTGGAAGATGATGGGGTGCGGGTCACAGCCATCCATTTGAGCGACCACATGCACGGCATGTTGATGCATGGCCGACTGATCCGTGCCAGCAATCTCATGGTCGATCATGTGGGCGCATTGATGGGTGATGCCTTGCATCGCGGCAAGGCGACGGTTTAAAGTCAAACTTGGCGCTTAAAGTTACAACTGTCGTAGCGCCTGCACATCTGGAGATTTCAATGAGTCATTCAAACGAAACGGGAAATCGGCATTTCGATGCCGTTGTCATCGGTGCCGGTTTTGCCGGCCTGTACATGCTGTATAAGCTGCGCCAACTGGGCTTGAAGGCGCAGGTTTTTGAGACGGGTGACGGTGTCGGCGGCACCTGGTATTGGAACCGCTACCCCGGTGCCCGTTGCGATGTCGAAAGCATGCAGTACTCCTACTCATTTTCTGAAGAACTCCAGCAAGAATGGCAGTGGACCGAGCGCTACCCCAAGCAGGCAGAAATATTGCGCTATATCAACCATGTGGCAGACCGTTTCAATCTGCGCTCTGACATCCAGCTCAACGCGCGGGTGACCAGCGCCACCTACGATGCACCGGGCAACCACTGGACTACGACAACCGAGGGCGGCGACCGAGTGACCTCGCGCTTCCTGATTTCTGCGGGCGGCTGCCTGTCTGCGGCCCGCGTGCCGGACATGCCCGGCCTGGCGGACTTCAAAGGCAAGTGGTACCACACCGGCAGTTGGCCGCACGAGGCGGTGGACTTCACCGGGCAGCGCGTCGGCATCATTGGCACCGGCTCTTCGGGCATCCAGAGCATTCCCCAGATTGCAAAGCAGGCCGCACAAGTGGTGGTTTTCCAGCGCACCCCCAACTTCAGCATCCCGGCCTGGAACCGGCCCTTGCCACAGCAGGAGCAGCAGGCCTGGAAAGCCAACTACGCAGAACGCCGCAAAGAGGCCAAGACCACCCGCTCTGGCATTTTGTATGACTACAGCCAGTTCGCCAGCGCCGACGTCAGCGAACCGGAGCGCCAGCAGGAATACGAGCGCCGCTGGGCCAAGGGCGGCGCCAATTACACGCACGCCTTCAACGACATTTATTTCAACAGAGTAGCCAATGACGATGCCGCCGAGTTCGTGCGCAACAAAATTCGCAGTACCGTCAAAGACCCTCAGGTTGCCAAGCTGCTGGCGCCCACCGACCATGCCATCGGCACCAAAAGAATCTGCGTTGATACCGATTACTATGAAACCTACAACCAGCCGCATGTGAGCCTGGTGGACCTGAAGGCAGCACCGATTGAAGCGATTGTTGCTGAGGGCATTCGCACGACAGCCGGACTGCATGGGTTTGACAGCATCGTTTTCGCCACGGGCTATGACGCGGTAACGGGTGCCCTGGACCGCATTGACATTCGCGGCAAGGGCGGCCTTGCCCTGAAGGAAAAATGGACGGCGGGGCCACGCACCTACCTGGGTTTGATGACGGCGGGGTTCCCGAATTTCTTCCTCATCACCGGCCCCGGCAGCCCTTCGGTCCTGACCAATGTGATCATGGCGATTGAGCAGCATGTGGAGTGGATAGCGGACTGCCTGCAACACATGCAGGATAAAAACGTGAGCATTGCCGAACCCACAGCCCAGGCTGAGGGTGACTGGGTTGCCCACGTCAACGAAGTGGCGTCGAAAACGCTGTTCACCGGCACCCAATCCTGGTACATGGGCGCCAACATCCCCGGTAAGCCACGCGTGTTCCTGCCCTACATTGGCGGCCTGGGTACCTACACCAACATCTGCAATGAAGTAGTAGCAGATGGCTACCGTGGCTTCAAGCTTGAAGGC
>JANOMD010000327.1:0-9423 GCA_031420135.1 Rhodoferax sp.
AACCGCCAGCGGACCGCCAAGATGGTTGAGCACGATGGGCAAGCCAGGCAGGGCCTGCGCCAAGTCCACAAGTTCGTCAATCTGGGTGTGGAACAGCCAGGCATCGAATGACAGGCCCAGCGCCTGCAAGCGGGCCAGGCCACGTCGAAAGTTCACGCGCTGCATCAGGTCAGCCGGCGCGGGGCCGAGCAAGCTGGCGTTGAAGGCATCGTGGCGCGCCAGAATATGGCGAATACCCCGGAACCGCCCACCGCCCGCGTCGATATGCGCCTGCAGCACAGCGTCTACCTCATCACCCAACTCCAGATCGGCATAGCCCACGATGCCAGCGCAGACCTTCGTCTTCACGCCACGCTGCTCTGCCTGGCGCGCGATGTCTGCCACGAATTCGGTTTCTCCGACCGGGCGCAGCGACACGGGGCCGGTACTGCGGTAGGCGTAAGCGCATTGCAGGTAAACCGTGGCGACCACGTTATGCCCTGTAGCCGGGTCGCCCAAGTCGGCCAGCAATTCATCAAGCAAATAACCTCCAGAGCGGTTCCAAAGATGGTGGTGCGCATCGACGATGGCCAGGTCGGGCTCCAGCGCAGCTTCACGCCGGGTTTGAAGCCATGCCGGTTGCAAACCGAGCATGCGGATGATGGGCAGGCCATCGGCATCGAATTCAGTGGTCATCGTGCTATTCTGCACCAGGTTTCGGAAACTGAAAAATTTTTCCGGATCTCGAAAATCTTGCAAAACCCAATGTGAAAGTAAGCCCATGTTGATTCGAATCTTGTTGTCGTACGCTCTTGCACTAACCTTGAGCGCGCAGGCCAACGCGCAGGAATATCCCGCCAAACCCATCCACATCGTGATTCCGTACGCCCCCGGCGGCGGCAGCGACATCCTGGCCCGCCCGCTCGCGCCCGATCTGTCGGACCGGCTGAAGCAGCCGGTTGTGATCGACAACAAGGCCGGCGCGGCCGGCAACATCGGCACCCAACTTGTGGCGCGGGCAGACCCTGACGGTTACACGCTGCTGATGGCGAACAACTCCCAGGCCATCAACCCATTCATCTATAAGAGTCCCGGCTACGACATGGCGGCAGACTTCGCGCCCATAACGCTGGTCGGTACCTCGCCGGTGATCGTGGTCGTGCACAAATCAGTGCCCGCCACGACGCTGCGGGAATTTGTGGCGTTGGCCCAAAAGAGCCCCGGCAAGCTCAACTTCGGCAGTCCCGGCGTGGGCACCCCGGGCCATCTTGCATCCCTGTTGTTCAACAAGCTGGCCGGGATCAACCTGGTCCATGTGGCCTACAAGGGTTCCGGGCCGACCACGATGGCGCTGCTGCAAAAGGAAGTTGACGTTTTTTTTGCCACCCCTGCGGCGGTAGAGCCGTACATCAAGTCAGGTGATTTCCGTGCGCTGGCGGTCACATCGAAAGAGCGGTTTGCTGCATTTGCAAATGTGCCGACGGTTGCCGAGTCCGCGATTCCTGGGGTGGCAGACTTCAACATGGAGATCTGGTGGGGACTGCTGGCACCAGCCAAAACCGATCCCCGTGTGCTCGACAAACTGCATGCCGCTGTGACCGCTGCGGTGCGTGATCCCAAGCTGCGCGACCGCTGGCTAGCCCAGGGCATGGTGCCGACCGTGACCTCGCGCGCCGAGTTTCAGGCCCTCATCAAGAGTGACCTGCTGAAATGGGAGAAGGTCGTGCGCGACAACGCGATCACGGTGGAGTAGACCGGCGCAAGAAACCCGCCGACCGACGTGCCAAACCAACCTACAGAGGCGATCCATCCGGGCGACCTGCACCAACGATACTGAAATGCCCCTCGCTCCCGAAATCGAAACCTTGCTGGCGGCGTTCAATGCGATGCCACCGATGCACCAGGTTCCCATCGCGCAGTTGCGCAGGACGCGCGAACGCATTGGCGCGACTGGCGGGCAACCCGTAGGCGCGGTGCTGGACCGGACGATTCCTGGTCTGGCCGGGCCGATTGGACTGCGCCTGTACGCGCCTGAAGGTGCTCACGGTGCTCACGGTGCTGACGGTGCTGACGGTGCCAAGCGTGAGACCGGCCTGCTTCCCCTGGTGCTGTTTTTCCACGGCGGTGGTTTCGTCTTTGGCAGCGTGGAAGGGTATTACGACTATGTCTGCCGGTTCATCTGCGCGCACGCCAATTGCCGCGTGATCTCGGTGGCGTACCGGCTCGCGCCGGAGGACAAGTTTCCTGCGGCTACCGACGACTGCTATGCCGCACTGCAATGGGCGGTGCAGCATGCCGGCGAGCTCGGTGTTGACAGCTCCAGGGTATTCGTCGCAGGCGGCAGCGCGGGGGCCAACCTGGCGGCGGTGACGGCGTTGCGCGCACGCGATACCAGCGGGCCAGCGCTGTGCGGTCAGCTCCTGTTTTATCCTCTTACCGACTACCACACGCCAGCCAGCGCATCGTCGCTGGCGTATGCCAACGGCTACTACCTGACGCGCGCCGACGTCATCTGGTTTTGGCAGCAGTACTTGCGCAGTGAGTCAGACGCCCGCAACCCCTACGCTGCTCCTTTGCAGGCGCAGACCCTCGCCAAACTTCCACCGGCCCTGATCATCACGGCTGAATTCGACCCCCTGCGCGACGAGGGGGAGCAGTACGCCCACCGGCTCCGCGAGGACGGTGTGCCGGTGACACTGTCACGCTACGCGGGGATGGTTCACGGTTTCCTGGCTTTCCCGGCCGGCCAGGCCGCCCTGGCGCTACAGGAGGCCGTGCAGTGGATCAAGTCATCGGCATTGGGGCTTAAGCCGCAACCACCTGTGCGAGCCCCCAGCTCGGCAGATTGACGTTCAGGCCGCGCACCGGGCCACTGCCCCTGGCGATGCACATCTTGCGGGCGCGCACGTCCTCCCTGAACCGCACATTGGTGGACGCATCGGCCACCCAGTTGGCCAAATCGCGGCGGCGGTTGGGCTCGGGAAAATTAGCCGGCCATTGGGCGGCTTTTGCCATCACTGACGGCTTGAATCTGCCGTTTTGCACATGCACGTCAAACGCCAGAGCCACACCCAGTTCGCTAGTCAATCCCAGCGCCCGGGCAGACGCCGCAGCGGGCACAAAGTACTTCTGGTAAGCCTGCTCAATTTGCCGGAACTTCACCTTTGGCTCGTCGCCCAGGCGGGCGAACGCAGCCGTCCAGGCGGGGGGCAGTTGGCCGGCCTTTTTGGGTGGCAGCGTCAGCGCGTCTGCCCATTGCAACTGCTGGGCGCGCGGCATCGCCAACATGGCTTGCAACTGAGGCAGTAAATTGCCAAATGAGCGCAGCAGCATGCCAGGCTCGTCACTTTCAGCCAGCCGCAACTGGGCCTGCACCTCGCCGCTGCCAAGGGTGTAACCAATCAACCCCCAGGTGACGCCCGCGCCGTCAAAATTGCCCTGTGCCAGCGTAAAGCCATGGCCTTCGAGCCAGGCAGTCCATTGCAGGCAGCGCTCAAACAGGCTTGGCAGAGGGTCAGGCGTGAGGCGCGACCAGGTCGGCAGGTCCACCTCACCGGTTTCAGGCAGCAAGGCGGTGCGCTGTAAGGCCTTGACCGCGGCAGACGTGTTGCCGCCAAAGTCGCCGTCTACAAACCTGTCTTTGGGCAGGGTTGTGAAGCCCTTTTGAAACAGGTCGCCCTGAATCCGCTTGGCGATCATGCCCTTGCTACCGCGCGCAAAATAAGTTCGGCCCATGTTGAATCTCCCATTGAATGGAAGAAATCATCATAAGCAGAATGGACGGTTTGTGCATCCCCCGTTTGGGGGATTAGGGGTGCACACCCGGTGGCCGCAAAGTCCACCCCAACCGCGAACCCAGCCCGACTGCGGCCCCTACCACCCAAAACACCAGCGACACGCCGACCACAGCGCCCATGGTTCCAAACAGCAACGGCATCGCCACGCTGGCGCTGTTGATGGTCATCAGGCGCAGGCCGAGCGCTTCGCCGTGGCGTGCCTCGGGCGTAATCTGGTGCAGGGTGCTCATCACCATCGGCTGCACGCAGCCCAGGCCCAAACCGAGCAGCACCGAGCAAACACCCATCGCCAGCGGTGTCGTCAAAAACGGGTAAATGCCGAACAGCAACGCCGTCCAGCCCATGGCAACGGCCAACACCGCCCATTCGTGGATGCGCGAAGCAATCAACGGCAACACCAGCCGGATCAGCGTGGCCGACACCGCAAATGCACCCAGGATCGCACCAATCACCGAGGCGCTGAAGCCCATGCCGTGGCCCATCACGGGCACCACAAAGGTGTGAACGTCCCAGCACGCCGCCAGCAGCAGGTTGACCAACATCAGGCGGCGCATCAAGGGCTGGCGCAGCAAATCCCAAGTCTTTTTAGGTGGCGCGTTCGCGGGTGCCACCACCGGCGGCAATTCGACGGTGCGGCGAATCCAGGCCCACGTGATCAGCGGCAGCACGGCCATCAGCAGGAAGGCGCCGCGAAAGCCGTTGGTATCTGCCGCCTGCCCACCCAGCCACACGCCGACGTAGTCAATCAACAGGCCTGCCGAAAACGGCCCGATGAAGTTGGAGATGGCCGGGCCAATGGCCAGCCAACTGAAAACCTTTTTGAGCTCGGTCGCATCCGCTGCCGCACGGCCGACGTGGCGTTGCATGGCAATCGACGCGACACCCGTGGCCCCACCGGTCATCACAGCACTGAGGCAAAGTACGCCAAACACCGGAAAGATCACTGCCAGCGCGGATCCGATAGCTGCCGCGATGATCGACAAACCCATGGGCCGCTTCAAGCCATGCCGGTCCACAAAGCGCCCGGCGGGCAGCGACAGAAACACCTGGGTGATGGCAAACAATGCCAGCAAAACGCCCACGGCCGCCGGGCTGTAGCCGTCGCGCAAGGCCAGCAGCGGTGCCGCCATGCGCAGGCCCGACATGCTGGCGTGCAAGCAGATGTGGCCGGCGATCAGGCGCGCCAGCGCGCGGCGGGAGTTTCGGGGGACTGGGGTGGCATCAGCCAATATTGTCAACCATCGTCAGCCCTCGTCTGGCTCTTTGTCGGTAGGTAACAAAGCCTGCGACTGCGCCTCAGGCAGCGCTTCAACCTGGCGCAGCGTTCTGTCCATGGCGCGTTTTCGAATGTCGCCATCGGTCAGTGTTTTGAGCACCGTTTCCGTCTGCGAGCGTGCCTTGTCGAGCATGCCGCCAAACTTGCCAAATTCCGTCTTGATAGCTCCCAGCACCTGCCACACCTCGCTGGAGCGTTTCTCCAAAGCGAGCGTTCTGAAACCCATCTGGAACGAGCTCATGATGGCCAGCAAAGTCGTCGGCCCCGCCAGGGTGATACGGTGCTCGCGCTGCAAGGCCTCCATCAAACCGGGGCGGCGCAGCACCTCGGCGTACAGGCCCTCGGTCGGCAAAAACAGAATCGCGAAGTCGGTGGTGAACGGCGGCTCCACATATTTTTCGACCATGGATTTGGCCTCCAGGCGGATGCGTTGCTCCAGCGCCTTGCCTGCGGCCTCGGCCCCTGCCACATCCGCCCTGCCCTGCGCGTCGAGCAGGCGTTCGTAGTCTTCGTTAGGAAACTTCGCGTCGATGGGCAGCCACAGCGGCACGCCGCTGTCGGACCGACCGGGCAGCTTGATGGCGAAATCGACCACGTTTTTGCTGTTGGGGCGGGTGGCAATCTGCACGGCATATTGATCAGGCACAAACACCTGCTCCAGCAACGCGGCCAACTGCGCTTCGCCAAAAATACCCCGCGTTTTGACATTGGTCAGCAGGTGCTTGAGGTCACCCACGCCCGTCGCCAAAGTCTGCATTTCTCCGAGGCCTTTGTGGACTTGCTCCAGCCGGTCAGCTACCTGTTTGAAGCTCTCGCCCAGACGCGCCTGCAAAGTCGTTTGCAGTTTTTCATCGACCGTGGCGCGCATCTCGTCCAGCTTGGCGGCGTTGCTGGTTTGAAGCTGGGCGAGCTGTTTCTCCAGCGTTTCGCGCACCTCGTTCATGCGCCGGGCGTTGGATTCGCTCAAACTGGAGAGCTGATGCGTGAGCGTGTCTGACAGCGTCTTTTGCAGCAGGCTGAGCTGCTGGCCAAACGCGTCAATCTGCGTGTTTTGCGTGCGGGTGGCTTCAGCGCTTTGCGCGACCACCGTTTGCTGGAAGGTGGCAAAAGACTGCACCAACTCCTGGCGACCACCGCGTGATGATTCGCTGATTTCGCGGCGCAGTTCGCGCTCTACTTTGTCGTTGCTGGATTGGAGAAAACCCTGCAATGCCATGCTGGTTTGCTCGGCCTGTTTTGCTGCGGTGTCATCAGGTCTGCGAAGGGCCAGCCACATCACCACCAGCGCATTGACCACCGCCAGCGCCACTATCAGCCACAGCGCGAACTCATTCACACGATGGTTCTTTCACCCGTTCACGCAAACGCGTTCTCATACGCGCGTCCGGCAAGGCGTGCCTTGGCGGCTTGGTACTCATGTTTTAGCCGCGCCACGTAGTCGGCGGTAGGCAGCACTTTGTCAATCACGCCAATGCCCTGGCCGCAGCCCCAGATGTCTTTCCAGGCTTTGGTTCTGTCGCCGCCAAAGTTCATCTTGCTCGGGTCGCTCACCGCCAGGTTGTCCGGGTCCATGCCGGCATTGCGGATGCTGGGGGCCAGGTAATTGCCGTGCACGCCGGTGAACAGGTTGCTGTAGATGATGTCGTCTGAGTTGCCATCCAAAATCGCCTGCTTGTAGGCGTCAGTGGCGCGGGCTTCCTCGGTTGCGATGAAGGCCGAGCCGATGTAGCCGAAGTCGGCACCACAGGCTTGCGCGGCCAGTACCGCATCGCCGGTCGAGATGGAGCCAGACAGCGCTATCGGGCCGTCAAACCATTCGCGAATCTCTTGCACCAATGCAAATGGGCTCTTCACGCCCGCGTGGCCACCTGCTCCCGCAGCGACGGCGATCAGGCCGTCTGCGCCCTTTTCAATCGCCTTTTTGGCATGCTTGTTGTTGATGACGTCGTGCAGCACCACGCCGCCGTAGCTGTGCGCTGCCGCGTTGATGTCTTCACGCGCTCCCAGGCTGGTGATGATGATGGGCACTTTGTACTTCACGCACATGGCCATGTCGTGCTCAAGGCGGTCGTTGCTTTTGTGCACGATCTGGTTGATGGCAAACGGCGCGGCGGGTTTGTCGGGGTGGGCCTTGTTGTGCGCGGCAAGCGCCCCAGTAATTTCAATCAGCCATTCTTCGAGCTGCTCGGCCGGACGGGCATTGAGCGCAGGCATGGCGCCCACCACGCCGGCAATGCACTGTGCTATCACCAGTTTGGGGGTGCTGATGATGAACAGCGGCGCACCAATGATGGGCAAGGGAAGGCTGTCAAGCGGTGGAGGCAATTTGGACATGAAATACCGATAACCAGAAAACAAAAAAACCGGAATGGGCAACTAAACCAACGATCTTGATGTGTGGCGCTTAAAACGACTCCAGTGTCATTGCAGTGACGCTATCAAAACCCTCAACAATGCTGTCGCGAATGCCGGCTGCCTTGCTGAGCAGGTGATCGGCATAAAACCGGGCCGTGACGATTTTGGCTTTCATGAAGTCGGCATCAACGCCCGCCGCAAGCTGCTCTTGCGCGACAAGCAGTGAGCGCGCCAACTGCCAGCCCGCAATCACATTGCCGGCCAGCATCAAATAGGGAACACTGCCTGCAAAAACGGCATTGGGGCTGGCTTTAGTGTTGCCTGCGACGAAGTTGACCACGTCTACAAACGCTTCACGCGCTGCTTTGAGTCGCTTCGCCACCGCCACCGCATCGACACTGCCGTTGTTCAGCAACTCTGCTTCAGTTTTTTCGATCTGGACGGCAATTGCCTTGGGCGTTTGGCCGCCGTCCCGCGCGGTTTTCCGCCCCACCAGGTCGTTGGCCTGAATGGCGGTTGTGCCTTCGTAAATCGTCAAGATTCTGGCGTCACGGTAATACTGTGCGGCACCGGTTTCTTCAATGAAACCCATGCCGCCGTGAACCTGCACGCCCAGCGATGTGACTTCCAGGCTCATCTCGGTGCTGTAGCCTTTGACCAGCGGCACCATGTATTCGTAAAACGCCGCGTTCTGTTTGCGCACGTCAGCATCCGGGTGGTGGTGCGCGGCGTCATAAGATGCGGCGGCCACGCAAGACATGGCGCGGCAACCTTCGGTGTACGCGCGCATGGTCATCAACATGCGGCGCACATCGGGGTGGTGAATGATGGGGGCGCTGACCGACATGGAGCCATCGACTGGACGGCTTTGCACCCGATCGCGCGCAAAACTGGCGGCCTTTTGATACGCCCGCTCGGCAATTGCAACCCCCTGGATGCCCACGGCGTACCGGGCGGCGTTCATCATGATGAACATGTATTCCAGACCGCGATTTTCCTGGCCGACCAAGAATCCGACTGCGCCACCGTGGTCGCCGAACTGCAAAACTGCGGTGGGCGATGCCTTGATGCCCAACTTGTGCTCAATGCTCACACAGTGCACGTCGTTGCGCGAGCCCAAGCCACCGTCCTGGTTGACATTGAACTTGGGTACTACAAACAGGCTGATGCCTTTGACGCCCTCAGGCGCACCCACCACGCGCGCCAGCACCAGATGGACGATGTTCTCGGCCATGTCGTGCTCACCATAGGTGATGAAAATCTTAGTGCCAAAAACTTTGTAGCTGCCGTCTGGCTGCGGCTCGGCACGGGTCCTGACCATGGCCAGGTCCGAACCCGCCTGCGGTTCGGTCAGGTTCATGGTGCCGGTCCATTTGCCGCTGACCAGGTTTTCGAGGTAGGTGGCCTTCAGTGAGTCGGAGCCTGCGGTAAGCAAGGCCTCGATCGCGCCATCACTGAGCAAAGGGCATAGCGCAAAACTCATGTTGGCGCTGTTCACCATCTCAATGCAGGCTGCACCAATGGTTTTGGGCAAACCCTGCCCGCCGAACTCGGCCGGATGCTGCAAGCCCTGCCAGCCGCCGTCGGTAAAGGCTTTGAAGGCTTCCTTGAAGCCGGCTGTCGTAGTGACTACGCCGTTTTTCCAGCTCGACGGGTTTTTGTCACCTTCCCAGTTCAGCGGACTTAAGACGCCTTCATTGAATTTCGCGGCCTCTTCCAACACCGCCTGGGCGGTTTCAAACCCCGCGTCTTCAAAGCCCGGCAGCGCGGAGATCAAGTCAATGCGGGCCAAATGCTGAATGTTGAACAGCATGTCTTTGAGGGGGGCTTTGTAGCTCATGGGTAACTTTCGAAAAAGGTTTACAGCGCAGCAACCAGTTCTGGCACGGCAACAAACAGGTCCGCCACCAGCCCGAAATCTGCCACCTGGAAAATCGGGGCTTCCTCGTCCTTGTTGATGGCGACGATGACCTTGCTGTCTTTCATGCCGGCCAAATGCTGGATGGCACCGCTGAT
>JANOMD010000328.1:0-1764 GCA_031420135.1 Rhodoferax sp.
CGCCAGCAACGGCTGCCAGATGCCCTGAACGTATTCACCCAGCACCGGGTCGTCAATGTAATCAGGGTCGCGGTACAGCTCGCGCGCGATGCGCTCGCCCAAACGTCGCTCATCGCTGCTGGTCATGTCGCTGCCATCGCCCAGGTTGGGAAGTTGTGCGCCTGCCACCGATGAAGTTGACCGCGTGGCCGGATTAGCAGTTTGCGCTTCAGAAACCGTCGCGGCAACCAGGCAGTTGGCCAATATCAAAGTGGATAGTGCCACCCATTTTCTGACGGCCAACGGCATGATCTGCGTGCGTTTTTTGTTCAAAATGAATCCAGCGGCACGTAGGCCACGATTTCGGCTGTTTGCGGATCAAGAAAGACGGTCCAGAACGATTTTCGGCCAACCATTGGGACAAACACGGTGTTTTGAGCAGTTCGACCGGCTTTCGACAGAATTCGTTCAATGTCGTTGGCCCGATTGGGGAAACGCCCTTGGAGGGTCGTGACAGGCTTGGCCACTTTCAGGACGTCTAGCTTGGCATGCGCGTAGGATTGCCATAAATCGGGGCGCGACGACAGCGAAATGCCCTGCAAGGCGGCCATCGTGGCCTCCATGTTTTCGTTACTGTTCTTGAAAGGTCGCACCGACAGAAGCGTTGGGCCCGTGATGGGTAGCGCTTCAATGTCGCTAGGCGTTTTTGCCAGCAGTTCCTCGGGGACATCAATCGCATGAACCACCCGAAAACGATCAATCTCAAACACCATGTGCACGGGCCGCGCCACATAAACCGTCCACAAGCCATAGCCCAATGCGCCAAGTTGCAAGAGCGCGACGATCGCCAGATCACGGCGCAATTCCGACCGAGGTTTTTTGCGGTTAAAGACGGCCAGCGTGATCAGCGGGCCCAAAATCACATCCACAGTGATCACCAGCAAAAACAGCTCGCGCCCGCCTGATATCTCCCGATACGGGTACGGATACCAAATCCCAAAAACCAGCAGTGCGGCCAGCGCCGCGACGACCAGGCTGATACCCAGATGAATGCCACTGGCGGTGAGGCGGTCACGCCAGAAAGAGGGTTCACTTGAAAACATGTGTGTAGAGGCTCAAGGTTAGTTTGAAATCACGCCGGGCAAGTCCGGTTAGGGTAAAGTTTGTACCATGAGTTCACCCGCCCCCACACTGACCCATTTCGACGCACAAGGCCAGGCCCACATGGTCGACGTGGCCACCAAAGCCAGCACCCACCGCCGCGCGACTGCTGGCGGACGCATCGACATGCTGGCCACGACGCTGGCCATCATCGAAGCCGGCACGGCCAAAAAGGGCGACGTGCTCGGTATTGCGCGGATTGCTGGCATTCAGGCGGCCAAAAAAACCAGCGACCTGATTCCACTGTGCCATCCGCTGGCCTTGACCCATGTGGCGATTGACTTTCAAAGTCTGCCGGCCGACTCACCAGGCGGCTGCGGCATCTTTTGCACGGCGACGGTTGAAACTGTCGGACCCACCGGGGTCGAGATGGAAGCTCTCACTGCCGTGCAACTGGCCCTGCTCACCATTTATGACATGTGCAAAGCGGTTGACCGCGGCATGACGATGAATGATGTGAAGCTGCTGGAGAAGCACGGTGGCAAGTCAGGGAGTTTTCTGGCCAATGCAGCCAATGCACACCAATCAGCGGGCCAGTGACGGGTTGGCCCTGGCCCATTGCGCGTACTCGATGGGAAAAGCAGCCCGGTACCGCAGGCTGTAATAGTCGGCCTGGTCGTGGCG
>JANOMD010000329.1:0-2997 GCA_031420135.1 Rhodoferax sp.
GGCGATTGGGCAATCGTGGCCAGGATGTCCGGGTTTTCAACAAACTCAAGGTGCGGCACCACCCCCGAGCCATCCTTTTTGATTTTGTGGTCCGCCGCCAGGGCCGGCCGCCAGTCGGCCACCGCCGCCGTGGCGACAAAAACGCTGGCTTGCGCGGCTTCCATCACCGCTACATCGAACAGCGCCTGCGCCGAGGTGACGTTGATACGGGCCACGCCGCGCGGCGTGGTCAAGTTCACCGGCCCCGCAACCAGGGTGACCCGTGCGCCCGCCTCGTGTGCCGCCCGGGCGATGGCAAAACCCATCTTGCCGCTGGACAGGTTGGTGATGCCGCGCACCGGGTCAATCGCCTCAAAAGTAGGACCAGCGGTCACCAGCACATGCTGCCCTAGCAGTGATTTAGGCTGAAAAAACGCAATCACGTCCTCCAGCAGTTCCAGCGGCTCCAGCATGCGACCGTCGCCAGTTTCACCGCAGGCCTGCTCGCCCGTGCCAACGCCCAAAATCATGGCGCCGTCGGCGCCAAGCTGGGCCATGTTGCGCTGCGTCGCCGGATGCGCCCACATTTCGCGGTTCATGGCCGGCGCCACCAGCAAGGGCACTGCATCGTCCTTGCCAGACTCGCCTCGGGTTAGGGGCCGGGCCAGGCACATCAAGCTCAGCAAATCATCAGCACGGCCCTGCACCAGTTTGGCGATAAAGTCAGCGCTGCAAGGGGCAATCAGGATCGCGTCGGCCTCACGGCTCAAATTGATATGGGCCATGTTGTTGGGTGAGCGGTCATCCCACTGCGAGCCAAAAACCGGCCGGTTGGACAGCGCCTGCATCGTCACCGGGGTGATGAACTGCGCCGCAGCTTCAGTCATTACCACCTGCACAGTGGCCCCCTCCTTGATCAGCGCGCGGCACAGCTCGGCCGCCTTGTAACAGGCGATGCCACCACTAAGGCCCAGGACGATGTGTTTGTTGGCAAGATCATTCATGGGTCAGAAATATAGCAGCAGCCACCTATAATCGTAATTTCCACCCCATTGAGCGTAAAAGACGCACTCTGACATGACCAAATTTGTCTTCGTCACCGGCGGTGTGGTGTCTTCCCTGGGCAAGGGAATCGCCTCGGCCTCCTTAGCTGCGCTCCTTGAATCACGAGGCCTCAAAGTCACCCTCATCAAGCTCGATCCCTACATCAATGTGGATCCGGGCACGATGTCGCCGCTCCAGCATGGCGAGGTTTTTGTGACTGAAGACGGGGCCGAGACCGACCTGGACCTGGGCCACTACGAGCGCTTTGTTGAAACGCGCATGAAGAAGGTCAACAATTTCACCACCGGCCAGATCTACAAGAGCGTGCTGGACAAGGAACGCCGTGGCGACTACCTCGGCAAAACGGTGCAGGTGATCCCGCACGTGACCAATGAAATCCAGGAGTTCATCAAGCGCGGCGCGGCCTTTGGCACGGCCGACGCGGTGGATGTTGCGATTGTCGAAATTGGCGGCACCGTGGGCGACATCGAGTCCCTGCCGTTTCTGGAAGCGGTGCGCCAGATGAGCCTGAAACTTGGCCCCAACAACAGCGCCTTCGTGCACCTGAGCTACGTGCCATGGATCGCCGCAGCGGGTGAACTCAAAACCAAGCCGACCCAGCACACCGCCAAGCAATTGCGGGAAATCGGCATTCAGGCCGATGCGCTGATCTGCCGCGCTGACCGGCCCATCCCCAAGGAAGAGCGCGACAAAATTTCGCTGTTCTCGAATGTGGCAGAGTGGGGTGTGATTTCCATGTGGGACGTGGACACCATCTACAAGGTGCCGCGCATGCTGCACGAACAGGGGCTGGATGGCCTCATTTGCGACAAGCTGCGCCTGAACACACCGCCCGCCAGTTTGAAGCGTTGGGACGACCTGGTCTATGAGACCGAGCACCCGAAAGGCGAAATCAACATCGCCATGGTCGGCAAGTATGTTGATTTATCGGACAGCTACAAATCATTGAACGAGGCGTTGCGCCATGCCGGCATGAAAAACCATGTGCGCGTCAAGATTGATTACATCGACTCAGAAACAATATTGCCGGACAACGTCTCGCAGCTTGCCAGATTTGATGCCGTGCTGGTGCCCGGCGGGTTCGGCAAACGCGGTATCGAAGGCAAGATTTGCGCGGCGCGGTTTGCCCGCGAGAACAAGGTGCCCTACCTTGGCATTTGCCTGGGGATGCAGGTCGCCACGATTGAGTTTGCGCGTCATGTGGCGGGCCTGGAAGGCGCCAACAGCACCGAGTTTGACGCCGACAACCCGAACCCGGTGATTGCCCTGATCACCGAGTGGAAAGACGCTGACGGAAGCATCAAGACCCGCGACAAGAATTCCGACCTCGGCGGCACGATGCGACTGGGTGCGCAAAGCTCGGACGTCGCCAAAAACACGCTGGCGCACCAGATCTACGGCGACGTCGTGACCGAACGCCGCCGCCACCGCTACGAAGCCAACGTGCACTACCTTGACGTTCTGCGCAAAGCCGGCATGGTGATTTCGGCGTTGACGCAGCGTGAACAACTCACCGAGATGATCGAACTGCCGCAAACTGTGCACCCCTGGTTTGTCGGGGTTCAATTCCACCCCGAATTCAAATCGACGCCTTGGGACGGCCATCCATTGTTCAACGCCTTCATCAAGGCGGCGCTGGACCATCAGGTGGCGGGGAAGAATTTGAAGGCGGTGGCGTGAAACTCTGCAGCTTCAACATTGGCCTGCAGCATCCGTTCTTCCTCATTGCCGGCCCGTGCGTGATTGAGTCCGAGCAATTGCAGATGGACACGGCGGGCAGGTTGAAGGAAATCACCTCAGCATTGGGTATCAACTTCATCTTCAAAAGCAGTTTTGACAAGGCAAACCGCTCCAGTGGCGATACGTTCCGTGGCCCCGGCATAGACATAGGACTGGAGATTCTGGCGAAGGTCAAACGCGAGTTGGGCGTTCCAGTGCTCACCGACATTCACT
>JANOMD010000330.1:0-5167 GCA_031420135.1 Rhodoferax sp.
CTGATGCTGTTTTTCGGCGCGCGCAGCAAAGAAGAACTGCCGTACTTCGGCCCGCTGCAAAGCCTGCCCAAAGACTTTATTGACATCAATTTCGCGTTTTCCCGCACGCCAGGCGCGCCGAAGCGCTACGTCCAGGATGTCATGCGCGAGCGGGCAGCCGATGTAGCCCTGCTGCTGAGCGACCCCAACACCTGTTTTTACGTTTGCGGCCTCAAGAGCATGGAAGAAGGCGTCCTGCTGGCGCTGCGCGACGTGGCGCAGCAGGCGGGCTTGTCATGGGAGGTGCTGGGCGCGGCGCTCAAGCGCGAGGGGCGGCTGCATCTGGAGACGTATTGACTTGTCAAATGCTATTATAAATATAGCTATATCGCTATGTTATACGAGAGCTAATGACATATTTTATTGGATTTTTGCTTCAAAGAATCAATTCCCGATCATTATTACTACAATTGTAGTAAATTCGGCATCGACCTGACGTGGTCATTGACGGTGGCTTGATAGCACCTGTCAAATCGCATCTGTACTAGCCAAACAGCCCATGCAAATACCACGGCGTGCCAGGCGCGTTTGAGGTGCCAAACCCACCCAGCCGCTCCCGGTAAATCCAGAGCAGGCCGGTTTGCACGTTGTGGGCAATGTAGTAGTCACGCAGGGCGCAGTCGCCATCGTCAGCGCCGGGGCCCCACCAGCCGGCTTCAATGCGCTGCGGGCCTGCCAGCAACGTGAGCGGCCCCAGGTAAAACGGGGTGTTGTTTTGCACCAGCAAGGCCATGGGCTTGGCCAGCAGCCAGGTCGGGTACAGCGGGTTGCCTTGCAAGGGGGTGAGAGGGGCGAAATGGGCGCCCGCCCTGTTCTGGTTGCCGGATTTTCCATTTTCAGGATTTTTTTTGCCTCTGGCTTTCGTATTGATTGAGTTAAAAGCGACTAATTGAGAAGCATCAAAAACCGGTCGCCAGGACTGCATGTGTTCGGGCCGGTGGTCGGCACGCTGTTGAAGTTGCAGCACGCTGTCGGCACCCAGACGTGCGCTCACACGCTCCAGCATCTGGTGCAGGCTGTCACCCTTTTGAATGTCTTCAATCAGCAGGCTCGCGCTTTTGCCTGCCAGTTTCTCGGTTTGCAGGGTTCGCAAGTGCAGGTAAAGCACGGGCGCAGGCAACTGGGTATGCGCCAGGTTTTCACCCATCAGCCGTTGCAGATGCAGGATGTCCTGTGTGGGCTCTGCCGTGCGCACGACCAGCGCACCCTGAGTGGCGGTGTTGCGACGTGCGTCCATGGTCCAGCCGAGTTCGAGCGCCAACACGCCGCTGTGGCGCAGTTGCAGCCACAGTTGCAAATTTTTAAGCAGGCGTTGCGCGCCAAACATCAGCGCCGGGGCGGCATCAATCTGATGACCCAGTTCAAGCTTGGCCTGGAACACCTCGGGCAACACCAGCCAGGGATAAAGCTCGGGCTTCAAGCCATAGGCGCGGTCCAGCGCGTCCAGCAAGGCCAGGCCAAAACGCCGTACCACACCACCGCGTGGCAGGGCGCGCAACTCGCCCCAGCGCGTGCAGCCGACACGCGTCAGCGTACCCAGGTGGGGCAGGGCGGCTGCGAGGGTTTCAAGCGGCAGGCCATCCGGTGCAACGCGTGGGGCAGCGTTCAGCGGATCATTGCCTTGCGCCAACTGCAATCTGGCGATTGCTATCAAAGAAGAAGAGCCGCGTGCGTATTTGACAACAGCTACAGGCTTATCTGATTGAACAATGCGATCAAGCAACCGCTTTTGCCCGCCAAACAGCCGCTCGCTGGCCGAGACTTCCATCACCAGTGCGTCGCCTGCATCGACCGCCATCCCCGCGTGCGCGCCCAGGCTGACCCGTGCCACCTTGGGGCTGAATTGCAACGCCCACCAGCCTAACGCCCCGAGATCGTTGAGTGGATCATGGGGAAGATCAGCCGGGCTCGCTGGATCAACCCGGTCAGGCGGCAGCGGTTGCAGTGCGATCCAGTGCATGGCTGCCCTCCAGCCGGAAATCCAGCAATTTGGCTTGTCCCTGCCCCGGCAATGTGCGCTGATCCCCCGAATGTGACGTGGCCAAGGCGTCATTTGAAGCCTGTTCCAGTCGATTGGAAACCTCGTCTGACGCACCCCACCCCGTCGCCGCCAGCAGCGCCCTCAACTGTGCCGGGCGGGCTGCCAGCGCCAGCGTTTGTGCAAACGCTGGACCACGCCGTTTGAAAATGCTGACCAGCAGTGCATCGCCCTGCAACGGGTTGGACGTGATCAGCCGCAGCACGGCCGGTGAAGATTCGTTTTGCGCCTTGGCCGGGCGCATGACAAACAGCAGCTTGGCGTGTTCGGCCGCCGACATTTGCAGGCGGCGCAACTGCTCGGCACGCGCCAGTGGCAGCCAGGCCAGCACGGCAGCGACTTCGGTGCAGCGCAGGGCTTGCTCTGCGGCCCACATGCGGTTTGACGGCATGTCGGTGGGGATGCACAGCAGCCGATGCGGGTTTAAGCCCTGACCCGCCAGCGCCGACGCAAAAGGTGCATGCGGTGCGCCTACCAGCACCAGCACGCCTGCCGTTTTGGCAAGGGCGGGCAACAGCAGCCGCCAATCGTTCTGCCCGCTCTGTGTCTGCAAAATTTCAACCAGTGCCCCGACCGGCCAGCCGCCGCCGGGCAGTTGGGCGTCCAGTTCAGGGCTGCCGGTGGGCATGACTTTGCCCTGCGACGTGGCCAGCTCGGAGGCGGTCCAGACGTCGTCGATGTCCTGCAGAAGATTGCTGGATAAGGGTCTCACAAAATACTGTTTAAAATAACAGTATACAAGCGCCGTCCGGCACTGGTACTCTCAAACACCCGGTTCAACCAGCAGACGCAGCATGCCGTCATGGCCATGATCACCAGCGCCGACCAATTTGCATGGACTGGCGACTGCCCCATTCACGATTTGCCAACTGCCGGATTGACGACCGCCTGTCTGGTCAGACTCAAGCTGTTCACGCTTGACGAGCGCCTGGTGATCCGCAAAGCCGGTGCATTGGCAGCGGCAGATCAAAAAAAACTTCAAGAAACCTGGAAGAATCTGTTGGCGGCTTAACCTGCCATGACCCGCCTGGCTGCGGCCCGGTGCGACCAACGACCGCCACGTGCGACAGTCGGCTCCAAAGGTTTCAGCGCTTGAACGACACTTGGCAGATCACTAGTCTAAAAAGATAGCAAACTATCTATATAATACTAGAGCTATAGGCATATTTTACCGAATTTTTTGTCAAAATTCGACCTGTAGAGGCAAAAATTAACCTAAAAGTTAATTTAATCCAACTCTGCCGAGCTGCGGCCAGCGCCGGTGCGCCAGCAGCCAGGCCGCCAGCGAGACGCCCAGAATCGCCACCGACATCAGCGACAGCGCCACCGTGGAATACATCACCAGGGGCGCCAGCACGCCGGCGGTGAGGCTGTTGGTCATCGAGCCGATGAAAATCTGCAGCGACGCCGCCATGCCGCGGCGCTCGGGGTGCAGGTCCAGCAGCAGCAGGGTCATGGCGGGCTGCATCAGGGCCCAGCCAAAGCAGTACACCGCCAGCGGCAGGAATGCCCAGGCAACATGCGCCTTGAACAGCAGATTGGCCGCCACATTGACCGCGCAGGCCGCCAGCATGATGACAAAACCGTGGCGAATCTGCCGCGTCGGCGCCATCTTGCCCGCCAGACGCCCGCTGGCCCAGGCGCCGCTCATGATGCCGCTGATGGTGACGCCAAACAGCCAGAAGAACTGCGTCGGCAGCAAGCCCAGGTGTTGCCCCAAAAAAACCGGCGCCGACAGGATGTAAATGAAGGTGCCATTGATGGGCACGCCCACCGCCACCGCCACCAGCAAAAACCGCGGGTCGCGGCCGAGCTGCAGGTAGCCTCGCAGCAGGTTGCGCACCCTGAACGACTGGCGCTGGGTGATGTGCAGCGTCTCGGGCAGCAGCCGGAAATTGGCGATCCACAGGCCCACGCCGACCAACGTCAGAAACCAGAAGATGCTGCGCCAGCCGAACCAGACAAACATCCATCCGCCCATCAGTGGCGCCACGGCTGCCGCCAGACCGAAAAAGATGGTGACCAGGCTCATCACTTGCTGGGCTTCGCTGTGCGGGTACATGTCGCGCGGAATGGCGCGCGCGATCACGATGCAGGCACCGGTCGACAGGCCTTGCAAGGCGCGAAAAAATATCAGTTGTCCGATGCCTTGCGACAGCGCACAGCCCAACGACGCGAGAGTGAAGGCGCCCAGTCCCCACAGCACCATCGGACGGCGACCCAGGCTGTCTGAGAGCGCGCCGTGAAACAGGCACATCACGCCAAAGCCGAACAGGTAGGCTGACAGGGTTTGCTGCATTTGCACGCTGGACGCCCCAAGCGACGAAGCCATGCCCGAGAACGCGGGCAAATAGGTGTCGATGGACAGCGGCCCCAACACCCCCAGCCCCGCCAGCAAAATGGCAAAAGTCCAGCGCGGGGCGCGCCAGAGTTGATGGGCATCAGGGTTCATGAACGCCTGATGATGCCAGTGTTTACAGGGCGTTGCATCCAGGCGGCCCGACGCGGCAATCCAGGCATCAATGGGTATCATGGACGCCATGAGCACAAGCACCATGGGACAGTTCCAGCCGAAGCGGTTTGTGGGCGCTTTCATTGCATGGCTGGCAGGCTGGCGCCGGGTGGTGTTTTTTGGCGCGCTGGCGCTGGTGATGGTGCTCTCGCCCGCCACTTACGACCGCGCCAACCGCAGTGCGATTTCAAGGCAAATCTACGTCACCACCTGGCAAATCCTGCCGTGGTTCACGCTGCTGTCCAGCCTGATCAGCCTGGTGCTGATTCGCGTGGTGGTGGTCAACGCGCTGAACTATGGGTTAGGGCCCTTTGCGCTGGAGATGGTGGTGCGGGTGCTGGTGCTGGAGTTCATTCCGCTGGTGGCAGCGATTTTTGTGACGATGCGTTGCGCCCTGGCAGTGCGCCCGCCGGTGGCGGGTATCTACATTCCAAGTAACCTTGACCGGCTTGGCGGCATGGCGACCGAGCGCATCCGCGATGAGCTGGTGCCGCGCGTGATTGCCTATGCGTTTTCGGTGCTGACGATGGTGGTGGTCAGCGGCATCATCGCGTTGATCCTGGCCTATTTCGGCGTGT
>JANOMD010000331.1:0-5901 GCA_031420135.1 Rhodoferax sp.
AAGCCACGCAAACCAGTCAGTTCGCAGGGCAATGTCTTTCGAGCACCGCCTTGAAATCTAAATCGCCGTAGTGATATTGTCAAGCACGTTAACACCAGGTGACAGCACGTTAACACCAGACCGCGAACCTCAATGAGCCCCAATAAGCCCCAATAAGCCCCACCGAGCATCAATGTGTGTCAAGCCGCAGCGGCAATGAATCCAGCCACCCGCTCCAACTGAATGTCGACGTTCAGCGCAGGCGCATGACCACAGCCTTCAATCTCGACCACCTGGGTCAAGCCCCTGGCACCTGGGCCACGCCGCAGCATCTCGGCGGTAGTTTCGCGCAACACCAGATCCGACTGTGCACCTCGCAGGCACAGGACGGGCAACTCAAGCGCGTCGTAATGGTCCCAGATCAAGTAGTCGTTGGGGTAGTTGACGAACTGTTGCACCATCGCCGGGTCGTAGTGCGGCGTGACCTCGCCACTGGGCAAACGGCGGGTCGAGGTCTCAGTCATACGGCGCCACTGCGCATCCGTCAACGCGCCAAAGGATTTGTAAACTTGTCGAAAAAACGCTTCAAGCGCCTGCACGGTTGCAAAGGCAGGCGGGTTGCCTGCGTACGCGCGGATGCGCGCTATGGCGGCATCTGCGACCTGAGGTGCGGTGTCGTTCAGTGTCAGGCTCTGGATCCGCGCTTTCATTCGGGGCTGAAGCAGGCCCGACGCGCACACCATGCCCAAAGCGCCGCCCATGGACGTGCCCACCCAATGCGCCCGCTCGATGTTCAGGTGGTCAAGCAGATCAGCGGCTATCTTGGCGTAAAACGACAGGCAGTATTCCTGTGTGGGGTTCGGGCTCCACTGGCTCAAACCGCGCCCGATGGTGTCCGGGCAAATCACGCGGTAGCCGCGCGCTGCCAGGTAGCCTGCCAGTTCATCCATGTCACGCCCGGTACGGGCCAGGCCATGCCAGGCAATCACGGTTTTGGTGAATTCCGCACCCCATTGCATGTAATGAATTTCACGCCCGGCGCAAGTCGTGTAATGGGAACTTGGACTGATTGAATTCATGATTTGACCGCTCCTGCGCGCAAACGCCCCACGACGCCGGTGGGAAAGTAATACACCGAAAGCACAAACAGCACGCCGAGCCAGAGCAGCCAGCGGTCCGGCGACAACAGGGCGGCCAGCCACGGCAGGCTGGCTGCGGCGTCGCTGCCCACTTTCAGCAAGTCCTGCAAATAGCTTTGCGCCACCAAAAACAGGGCGGCGCCAATGGCTGCGCCGTAAACCGTGCCCATGCCGCCAATCACCACGATCAGCAACACGTCCATCATGATCTCGAACGACAGCGACGTGTCCGGCCCGTTGTAGCGCAGCCAGATCGCCAGCATGGCCCCCGCCATGCACGCAAACAGCGCGGAAAGAATGCTCGACGTGGTGCGGAACACCACCACGCGGTAGCCAATGGCTTCGGCGCGGAATTCGTTTTCGCGAATCGCCTGCAGCACGCGGCCAAACGGCGAGTTCACAATACGCAGCAGCGCCAAAAAGAGAATCAGCGCCGTGGAGAAAAGCAGGTAGTAGCACAGCAGCTTGCCATCCAGCGAGACGCCCAGAAACGGCGCTTCTGAAAACTCATGGCTAGACGAAAGCAGCTCGGGTAATTTGAATGTCAAGCCGTCTTCACCGCCTGTCAAATCCGAAAGTTGTGACGCCAGCGTCTGAAACGCCGATGCAACCGCCAGCGTGATCATGGCAAAGAAGATCGCCCGCACCCGAAGCGAAAACAGGCCCACTGCCAGCGACAGGACAAACGACACCGCCAGCGATGCCAGCAAGCCAGTTGCCAGGGCCGCCCAGCTCGGCCCCATGCGCGTGGTGGCAATGGCAATGCCGTAAGCGCCAATGCCAAAAAACATGGTGTGCGCAAAGCTCACGATGCCGGTAAAACCCAGCAGCAAGTCGAAGCTGGCCACTAGCACCAGAAAGATCAGCACTTTGGCGGCGACATCAAGCGCCTTGACGCCGGGGAATATGAACGGCGCGAATGCCAATGCAATCAGCAGTGCACACAGGAGCACTGCTAGCACACGGCTGCGAGGTAAATCGTTGGACAGGATTCGGTGCATCATTCTGAGTGCTATCGATTCGCAACCGGGTAAACGCCCTGGGGCCGCCAAAGCAACACGGCGACCATCAGCGCAATGTTGGAAAACAGCGCCATCTTGGGCAAGAGGAACCCGGTGTAATTGACCATCAAGCCCACCAGCAAAGCGCCAATCAACGCGCCGCCGGTTGAGCCCAGGCCGCCGATGATGATGACGATGAAGATCAGAATATTCACCTGTGCCCCCATCTGTGGCACCAGGTTTTGCTGGAACAGGCCCCACATTACACCGCCCAGGCCCGCCAGCGCGCTGCCCGCGACAAACACGCCGATGAACAAGCGACGGATGCGGTAACCCAGCGCCTCAACCATTTCACCGTTTTGCACGCCTGCGCGGATCAGCAGGCCCAGCTTGGTTCGGGTCAATGTCCACGCCAGCACGCCAAAAACAATCAGGCCGACGACGACCGCCAGCAGACGGTATTTTTCAATCGCCGAATCGCCCACCAACAGCGCACCACGCATGCCCTCGGGCAACGGCAACGGAATTTGCTGCGCACCCCAGATCACCTTGATGAGTTCTTCGCCAATGATCATCCCGCCCATGGTGATCAGGATTTGCTTGAGGTGCTGGCCGTAAACCGGGCGCACGATAAAGCGCTCAAAAGCCAGCCCGACCGCACCGGCGACCGCCATTGCCACCACCATCGCGGGCAGCACAGCCAGCAGATTGACTGCGAAGTTGCCCGACCCGGTCCAATTGCCCATACCGCTCAACACACTGGCCGCTACGTACGCACCCAGCGCGATGAACACACCGTGACCAAAGTTGAGCACGTCCATCAGCCCAAAAATCAAGGTGAGGCCCGAGGCAATGATGAAGATGATCATGCCCATCGCCAGGCCGGCCACTGTCAGCGTCAGCCAGGTAGAGCCGGAACCGATGAACGGAAATACCGCCAAGGCCAGAACCGGCACCAAAGCCAGGGGTTTCCAATCCATTTCAGTTTTCATATTGCCAAACCCAGCAGCGAATGTTGCAATTCTTCGTCATCCGCCAGCGCCAGCATCGAGCCCGTATGCACCACACGCCCGTTGTCCATCACGGCTACGCTGTCTCCGAGCTGCCTGGCGAAGTTGATGTTTTGCTCAACCAGCAAGATCGTCGTGCCTTTGGCTTTGAGCTGTGCAAATGCGTCAATCATGTTGTTGACGATGGCCGGGGCCAGTCCTTTGCTGGGCTCGTCAACAATCAACAGTTCGCGCGGCTCCACAATGGCACGCGCCACGGCCAGCATCTGTTTTTGCCCGCCAGACAGCTTCCCGGCCGGGTGGTTCCAGAATTTTTCAACGGCCGGAAACAACGAGAAAATCCACTTCAACCGGACTTCGTCCATTTGACTGGCCCGCTTGGCGCTGCGTGCGGCCAGCAGCATGTTTTCCTTGACCGTAAGGTCTGAAAAAATTCCCATGTTTTCGGGCACGTAGGCGATATTCAGCCCGGCAATCTCGGGCGTCGTCATCGACGTAATTTCGCTGTCAGCAAACATGACCTTGCCCCGCGATGCATGCCACAAACCCATGATGGTGCGAAGCGTGGTGGTTTTGCCAGCGCCGTTGCGCCCCAAGAGCATGGTGAGTTGGCCCTTGGGCACCGCCAGGTCAACCCCATGCAAGATATGGTACGCACCGATGTGGGTGTGAACGCCGGTCAGTTCCAGCAGGTGGTGCGTCATGCAAGTGCTCCCGCAGTGACTTTTGCAACCGGCGCAACACCAAGGTAGGCCTCCTGCACAATTGGCGATGCAATCACGTTGGCCGGCTCGCCATCCGCCACCAGCGCGCCGTTGTGCAGCACGATGATGCGGTCGGCCAGATCGCGCACCACGTCCATCTTGTGCTCCACCAGCAAAATTGTTTTGGTCTTGTCTTTTTTAAGTTCACGAATCAGGTTCAAGATAACCGGGGCCTCGGCTGAACTCATGCCAGCCGTAGGTTCGTCAAACATGAACACTTTGGATTCCAGTGCGATCAACAGCGCCACTTCGAGCTTGCGCTGATCACCGTGCGGCAGGCTCGCCACGCTGGCTTGCTGCTTGTTTTGCAGCGACACGGTTTGCAGAATTTCAATTGCGCGGCCCGTCAAGCCAGCATGGTCGCTCCAGATGCTCCACAGATTCAGGCCATGCCGGTGCGCGCCGGTGCGTGTGGCTTGAACCGCCAGCCGGACATTTTCAAGCACACTCAAATTCGGGAAAAGGTTGGTGAGTTGAAATGCACGGCCCAGGCCTGCGAGCGTGCGTTTCGATACTGCCATGCCGGTGAGGTCAACCCCGTCCAGCGTGACACGACCGCTCGTCGGTGCTACCTGGCCAGAGATCAAATTGAAATAGGTTGTTTTGCCCGCACCATTGGGGCCGACGATGGCAGTCAGCGTGCCAGGTGCGAAAGTGCAGCTGACATCATTCACCGCAACGTGTCCGCCGAAGCGCACCGTCAGATTTTGCGTTTGAAGCATTTGCAGTCGAGTCAGTTCGCCTTGAGCTTGTCGAAAGGCTTCGACAAGCTCCGCGTGAACGGATTGCTTTAGCGCTTGTTCCTGATCGGAATATTCATCTCTTCCGCCTTGATCTCGCGCACCAGCTCGGGCACGCCCCAGGCAAACGCGGGGTCTACCTTGATCTTGAAGTGGTACATGCTTTGCATCGCCTGGTGGTCTTCCTTGCGGAAGGTCATTTTGCCTTTGGGCGTGTCAAAACTCATGCCTTCCATGGTCTTGATCAGCGTGTTGGCCGTGGCATCGCCATTGCTCTTTTTCAACGCTGTCACAACCGCCATGGCTGAGGCGAAACCGCCCGCCGTGAAAAAGTCTGGCGGCGTCTTGAACTGGCTGTAATGGCGCGACACCAGGGCTTCGTTCACCGGGTTTTTGGGAATGCCAAAGTAGTAGTAGGTGGAGCCTTCCATGCCGGGGAAGTTTTTGTAGGCGGCCATGGCCGGCAAGATGTTGCCGCCGGTCGCGATCTCGATGCCGTAGCGCTTCAGGTCCAGATCAGCAATCTTGAACGGGTTGCCGCCACCGCCTGCCCAGATGATCCAGATCACCTTGCGCCCTGGCTGGTCCTTGAGCTTGTCGATCAGGCGCTGTGCACCAGCGGTGAAGTCGGTCGTGGTGGTGGGCAAATATTCTTCGTGAACAATTTTGGCGTTCTTGATGGCGTCTTTGTAGGCTTTCACGCCGTCACGCCCAAAGGCATAGTCTTGCGCCAGTGTGGCAATGCTGGTGCCCACCTTGTCTTGTGCAACCGCGTTGGAGATGGCGTCCTGCGAGCTGTTGCGCCCGGTGCGGAAAATGTATTTATTCCACTTCTCTCCGGTGATCGAGTCCGCCACGGCGGGCTCCACCAGCAAAATCTTTTTGTACTCCTCAGCCACGGGCAGCATGGCCAAGGCCACGCCGCTGGAGGTTGGGCCGACGGCCAGGTCGGCCTTGTCGTCGGCGTAGGCGGTCGCCAACAGCGACTTGCCCAAGTCAGGCTTGCCCTGGTCGTCTTTCTCGATCACGACCAGCTTTTTGCCCGCCACCATCATGGTGCCGCCGGTGGCGTAGTCCAGCCCCATCAAAAAGCCTGTGGCGGTTTGCTTGCCATAGGCTTCCAGCGGGCCGGTTTTACTGTAAATGTGGGCAATGCGAATTTCTTTGGATTGGGCCTGCACTGCTGTCGGTGCAACCAGGCTGGACAGTGCTGCCGCTTGGGTGGCCAAAGCGACCAGGGTGATGAGATGACGACGTTGCATTGAAAG
>JANOMD010000332.1:0-10649 GCA_031420135.1 Rhodoferax sp.
ATGGCGGTGGCCGAGGCGATTACCAACCTGTTGGCGGCTCCGATTGAGCTGTCACGTGTCAAGCTGTCTGCCAACTGGATGGCGGCTTGCGGCGAGCCCGGTGAGGACGCGGCACTGTATGCGACCGTCAAAGCGGTTGGCATTGCGCTTTGTCCAGCATTGGGCATCTCCATTCCCGTTGGCAAAGATTCCCTGTCGATGCGCACGCAATGGAAAGAGGAAGGGCATGACAAGAAAGTCACCAGCCCCGTCAGCCTGATCGTCACTGCCTTTGCCACCTTGGCCGACGTGCGCGCCACGTTGACGCCACAACTCAATGCGGACGAGCCCGACACGACACTGGTGCTGGTCGATCTGGGCCGCGGAAAAAGCCGCATGGGCGGCAGCATCCTGGCGCAGACGCTGAACCAGTTGGGCGACGAAGTACCTGACCTGGACGACCCACAGGATTTGGTCAATCTGGTCAAAGCCGTCAACGTCCTGCGATTCAAAAACCAAGTGCTGGCCTACCACGACCGCAGCGATGGCGGCCTGTTTGCGGCGGCTTGCGAGATGGCGTTTGCCGGCCACGTCGGTGTCGCGTTGAATGTGGACATGCTCGTCACCGAGGGCGATGGCATCTCCGACAGCCGCGCCGAGGTGGGCGACAGTAAAAATTGGGCGGGCCAGGTGAGCGCGCGGCGCGAAGAGCTCACCCTGAAGGCGCTGTTTAATGAAGAACTGGGCGTTGTGTTGCAAGTGCGAACTGCGCAACGCAATGAAGTCATGCAAACCCTGCGCGAACACGGCTTGAGCAAACACAGCCACTTCATTGGCAAGACCCGCCCTGCCAATGCAACGATCACTGCTGGCGTGGGCGAGGTTCAAGTCTGGCGCGACGCCAAGGCCGTCTTCACCGCCAAGCTGCAAGACCTGCATCAGGTCTGGGACAGTACGAGCTGGAAGATTTGCCAGTTGCGCGACAACCCGGCCTGCGCCAATGCCGAACACGCGGCGGCGGGCGACCCCAATGATCCTGGTTTGCATGTTCACATGCCAATGCGGTCGGCATCATCGACATCATCCGGGCCAGCAAGTGCCGCCCTGTTGCTTTCACGCCCCCGCGTGGCCGTTCTGCGCGAGCAGGGCGTCAACTCCCATGTTGAAATGGCCTACGCCTTCACTGAGGCAGGCTTTGAAGCCTTCGATGTGCACATGACCGACCTGCAAACCGGCCGTGCAAAGCTTGAAGACTTCAAGGGCGTCGTGGCCTGCGGTGGCTTCAGTTATGGCGACACCTTGGGCGCCGGCATTGGCTGGGCGCGGTCCATCACCTTCAATCCCGTGCTGGCCGACCAGTTCAAAGCCTTCTTTGGCCGCGCCGACACCTTCGGCCTGGGCGTGTGCAATGGCTGCCAGATGTTTGCCGAACTGGCTGACATCATCCCCGGCGCAGAAGACTGGCCGCGTTTCACGACCAACAAGAGCGAGCGTTTTGAGGCGCGTTTGAGCCTGGTCGAAGTGTTGGATTCGCCGTCGCTTTTCTTCAAAGGCATGGCTGGCAGCCGCCTGCCGATTGCGGTGGCGCACGGCGAGGGCTATGCGAACTTCGAGCCTGGCAGCGGCGGGCGCGGCAACCCATCCAAAGCGATCGCAGCGATGCGTTTCACCGACAACCACGGCCAGCCCACCGCAGCCTACCCGTTCAACCCCAATGGCAGTGCCGGCGGCCTGACCGCATTCACCACGCCCGATGGTCGCTTCACCGCCATGATGCCGCACCCCGAGCGGGTGTTTCGTAACGTGCAGATGAGCTGGACAAATGACGATGTGTCGGTGCACAGCGCGTGGATGCAGTTGTGGCGCAATGCCCGGGTTTGGGTCGCATGATCGCGTAAGGGATTCAGTCAGGGTTTGTTGAATGACTGAAAGGCATTGTTGAGTGCCCAACGAGCCGCTCAACAGCCTAAAACTTTACACAACCCAACCCCGCCAAAACCGCAGGATGATCTACCATTGCCGCAGGGTGAATTCCGCTCTATTTTTAGGACCTGTCATGTGGGTGCGCTGGGCTTCTTTTTATCTCTGGCGGTCGTTGCTGCCGCTCGGTGTTTTGTTGAGCGCAGCGTACCTGAGCGGCTGCGGCGGGGGCGCGGGCAGTGAAAGTTTTCGCTCGGTGGTGCCAGAAGTGGTACCGATCAACAGCGTGGGTGCTGGGCAGTTCAAGGATGCAGTGCCGATACGGACGATTTCAACGGTCGAAATTTCCGCTGCGATGGACTTGGCAGGTGCCTTCGCATTTCGCGCTGTGCCACAGTACGCGGTCCAGGCACATCGCCTGACGTATTTGACACAAGACGCTCAGGGTCGCGAGATTTTGGCCTCGGCCTTGATCGCGCTGCCCATGAAGCCAGCCAATTCGTCAAGCCCGGTGCTGAGCTACCAACACGGCACGATCACGCAACAGGCGCAGGCACCCAGCAATCTGCCGGACCTGGCAAGCCCGGAGGTCGTGCTGGCGTCGCAAGGCTATATTGTTCTCGCTGCCGACTATGTGGGCTATGGGGCTTCCAAAACCGCCGCGCATCCGTACTTGCTGGCCGCGCCCTCTGCGGCGGCAGTCATTGACCTGTTGACAGCCGCTAAATATTGGCGCCGGACGCAGCGCATTTTGGACAACAAGCAGATTTTTCTGGCAGGCTATTCAGAGGGCGCCTATGTGACGCTTGCCACCCAAAAGGCGCTGGAGGCAGGAACTTCGGTTCACCTGTCTGAGATTGTCAGCGTAGCCGCAGGGGCAGGGCCCTACAACGTGGGGCGCACGCTGGATGAAGAGCTCAAACTGGTGCGGTTGGCCAACCCTTTGCTGGGCGGTTTGCTGAATCCGGGATTTCTGAGATTTCTCAGTGACACAGACCGACGCTACGTGCGTGACCAGTTGCTGGGCCTGGTGCTGGAAACCAATTCCGATGTGACGTTCTCACCCACCGTCATTGACAACTATCTGGCCGATAACCGCCCAGCTATCGAAAGCCTGAGCAATGTAGATGACTGGCGCGCCACCGTGCCCGTAGACCTTTTCCACGGCATTGATGACCGCACTGTTGCTTACCTTGTTTCAAGCGGCACGTTGAAAGCGATGCAGTCTAAAGGCTCTGCGAACTTCGCCAAATTGACCAATTGCACCGCAGTGCCTGCAGGACACCTTGAATGCGTTCTGCCCTATTGGCGGTTCATGCTGGATTCGTTTGGCAAACTGGCGAAAAACCTTTGAATCAGCTCCCAAACGCGCCCTGGATATCTGCCTTCACGACTGACAAGGGTAAGAAAAGCGACATCGGTTCAGCTTCAAAAGCAATGAAGCCGTGATGCGCATAAAAGGTCGCTGCCACTTGATCTTTCGCATCCACGACCAAGGCAAACGCTGCGATCTCTGCGTTGCAAGCGCGGGCTAGCGCGTCCGCCAGCAGCGCGGCACCCAATCCTTTGCCTTTGAAGTTCTGATCAACAGCCAATCGGCCCATTCGAACGGCGGGCACGGCTGGGTAGCGGGGCAGTTTCTTGCCAATGGCCGTAGGCAAATCAGTTAGCACGATGCTGGCGGAGGCAAGCGTGTAGAAGCCTGCAATTTGCTCAGATTTTGAGACTGCCACGAAGCAGGCTGTGATGCGGCGGCGAACATCCTGATTGACTTTCTGCTGAAAATAGCTGTCCAGTGGGTCTGAGCCGCAGAAGAACGCGGCGCGTTCGTGCTGGGAGCCGAGTAACTCGATGCGAAACAAAGCCGAGTTCAACCGCTATTCAGACTGAATCACTTGGATTGAATCAATTTGCGTCGCCGGGCAAAGGCCCGCTTCAATGCGGCGTTGGGTTTGGGCGGTGCCAGAAACGCGTTGGCAAATGTTTTTTGATCAGCCAGACTCAAACGAATGACGTCCGCTTGCTCAATTGCCTGCCGCGCGGCTTGCTGAACGGCGGTAACCACAAAATCAGTCATGGTGCGCCCCTGCATGTCTGCTGCACGTTTGAGCATGGCGTGCAGGTCGGTGCTGATGCGGGCCTCTAAGCGGGCGGTGGTCATAACGGCTGACATTTTGTAATCCTTTGGATGGGGCATTGTACGGCAAAATGCCGGGATCGGTGTCATATAGACTGAGATTCACCCAACCATTCAAGCATGAGCCGCGTCACCTCGGCTGGTTTCTCGCGGTGCAGAAAATGGCCTGCGCCGGGAACCACCTGGTAGTCGTACTCACCACTAAAGTATTGCGCCTGATCGGTCATCAGCTCGGCGCGCAGGTCGTCGCCACCGCACAGCGCAAGCGTTGGCACCGAGATCAGCCGGCCCATGAGTTCCCGCGTTGGTTGCAGGGCGGGATCGCCTTTGGCGGGGTCCAGCATGGCGCGGTAGTAGCCGAGCGTCGCCGCGAGCACGCCAGGCTGGCTGAGCATTGCCTTGATCTCAACCAGGTGCGCAGCATCCTCGTGGCCGGGCGTGGTCCAGTAGCGCCAAAGGTAGTCGATGAACGCGAAATCATTCGCCACCAGCGCCTTCTCGGGCAAGTCTGACAACTGGAAAAACCACCAATGAAACGAGCGCTGGATATGCTTGGCATCCAGCATGCTTTTGACCACCTGGGCCGGGTGCGGCACCGCCATCACGACCGCGCGGCGGATGAGTTCGGGGAAAGCCGCCAGCACCGCATACGAGATGATCGCGCCCCAATCCTGGCCGACCAGGTGTACCGGCTTGCCGCCGCCGAGCGCGCGGATCAATTCAGCAACATCGGTGGCAAGCGTGGCTTTGTCATAGAAACCATTGGGCGGAACTTCGCTGGGGTGATAGCCGCGCAGATACGGCGCGACGGCGCGGTAACCGGCGGCAGCCAGCGCCGACATCTGGTGGCTCCAGGTGTTTGCCGTATCCGGAAAACCGTGCAGCAAAATGACCAGCGGGCCGCTGCCCTCTTCGATGTAGGCAAAGTCAATGCCGTTGGCGCGTACGTGGTTCATGGGTTAAACCACCTTCGCAATCGACGCGCACACGTGGTCAATGTTGTTGCTGTTCAGCGCCGCCACGCACATGCGGCCGGCATCGGTGCCATACACGCCGAACTCGGTGCGCAGGCGCACCATCTGGTCTTTGGTCAGGCCTGAGTAGCTGAACATGCCGATTTGCGTGGTGATGAAACTCATGTCTTGTTTGACGCCCGCTGCTTTAAGTCCATCAACCAGCTTTTGGCGCATGGCTTTGATGCGCACGCGCATCTCACCCAGCTCTTCTTCCCACATCGCGCGCAATTTGGCATCGGCCATCACCGCTGCGACCACCGCGCCACCGTGCGTGGGCGGGGTGCTGTAGTTGGTGCGGATGACGATTTTGAGCTGGCTCAACACCCGCGCGGCTTCGTCTTTGCTCTGGCACAGCACGCTCAATGCGCCAACGCGTTCGCCGTACAGGCTGAAGCTTTTGCTGAAACTGGTGGAGACGAAAAACGTCAGCCCCGCGTCGACAAACTTTTGTACCGCTGCACCGTCTTGCTGCAGGCCATTGGCAAAGCCTTGGTAGGCCATGTCCAAAAACGGCACTAGGCCGCGCGCCTTGACCACGGCCACCACCTCGTCCCACTGGGCTGACGTGATGTCGTAACCGGTTGGGTTGTGGCAGCAGGCGTGCAGCACGACGATGGTGCCGGCCGGCGCTGCGTTCAGTGCCGCCAACATGCCCGCGAAGTTGATACCGCCCAAGCCACCGTTGGCGGATGGGTCGAAATAGGGGTGGCTTTCCACCACAAAACCGGCGTTGGTAAACAGCGCGCGGTGGTTTTCCCAACTCGGGTCGCTGATCAACACTTTGGCGTTGGGGTTGAGCTTCTTCAAGAAATCAGCGCCGAGCTTTAACGCACCGGTGCCGCCGACGCCTTGCACGGTGGCCACGCGGCCTGATTTCACGGCTTCGGAGTCCGCGCCAAACACCAGCGCTTTCACAGCCGCGTCATAGGCGGCGATGCCTTCGATTGGCAGGTAGCCGCGCGACTTGGGGTCATCCGTCATGGCTTTCTCGGCGGCCTGCACGCACTTCAAAAGGGGCAGCTTGCCGTTGTCATCGTAATAAACGCCCACGCCGAGGTTGACTTTTTTGGGGTTGGTGTCGGCGGTAAAAGCTTCTGTGATGCCCAAGATGGGATCGCGCGGGGCCATTTCGACGTTGGAAAAGAGAGACGCTGTTGAAGACATGGAAAACGATCCTGAAGTGGAAGGGGCTGTAAAGTGGCAATTTTACGGTCAGTCCCACATGGCACTGGATGGCTTTATTAACCGCGCGTCACGCGTTTGGTGCCATCGCACTCGTCACGGTATTCTTGGCCACGGTTGCAGCCGTAGTCATCACCATCCGCTGCGCTATGCTCATTTTCGTGAAATTCCGAGGCAGTGGAATCCAACGGTCTGATTCTTGCGTAGTGGCTACGGATTGACAACATGACCAGGCTACCGCACTAATTTCTAGATGACTATGCAATCAAATCAAATTTTGTTAGGCTTCATTGGCGTGACCCTCCTCGCATGCAGCCCAGCGTGGGCACAGCCTGCGCCTGCCGACAGCGCCCGCGCCATCGCCTTGCGCTCGTTCGCCACGTGGTTGTCGCGGCCCAGGCGCGGGGCGGACTGGTTTTCTTGCATGAACGCATTGGCGGTGTAGAACTCTTTGACGGTTTCAACGTGGGCGTTTTGCTCGACGCGGGCGATGGAGACGTTGAAGGTCTACGCTGGCAGCTCCCATGCATTGCCGCTCAGGACCAAAGACCAGGTCAATCAGGACATTCTGGCATCCGCCAAACAAGTCCACAGCACAGCGGTCTGGGCGACCCTGCGGCGGGTGGTTAGGGCCGGGTGACAGGCCAAACACGGCTGTGCGCATTCGCCTGCGCCAACCCTCAAAACTCGCTGTGCCAGCGCAGCGTGTAGGTTGTCAGCGGGCCGCGGTCGCGGTTGTAGCCGGGGTTGGCGATGTACTGAAAGCCCGCACTCAGCGTCGACTGGATTTTGCCAATGCGGGTGCCCCACTCCGGCAGCGTCAAGCGGTAGTAGGTCTCAAACACCCGCTCCGTGCCGTAGTTGATCTGCCCATCCCCGACGAAGAAGCCCAGCCCGCCCGCACCGAGGTAGGCGCGATGAGATTGCGACAAACCATTGACGGCGTAAGCCAAGCCCAGCCGATCCTGGCTGCGGCCCCAGGACGCGCCCGTCAATTGCCCGCCGAGTGCCCACTGGCTGTCAATCTCGGCAAAAGCATAAGACTCCAGATTGCCGCTGCTGCGGCTGACCCGCAGAAACAGCCCGGCATAGGCCGAAAGCGGCGCCTCCAGCGTCAGGCCCCAGCCAGTCTTGGTCTGGTCCCGGCGCACCAGGCCGACATCCGGCACGGCACCCGACACACTGCCCAGTGCGAGCGCATCAGCAAAGCTTCCCGCCCGAATGCGGTTGCGAAAAAACAGTGCCCGGCCACGCACTGGCCCGCCCGGTGCGGTCAGGGCCAGATCGCCTTCAAGCTCGATCTGGTCGCCATAACGCTGGCTGAGCGCACTGTCCAGTTCCAGGCCATTGCTCTCACGGGGCTGCATGGCACGCCCGGCCCGCACGGACCAGCCGGGCGCGCGGTATTCCGCTATGGCACCCAATGTGTAACCGCGGGCGTCTGCGGCGAAGTCCCAGGCACCATGGGTCAAGAAAGACCAATTCGTGAAATGCTCCCGCGGGTCCTTGGCGTACGGGTTGTTGTCAAAGAAGTCGAGCAGGCTGAAACTGCCAATGGTGAATGTCCAGCGCCGGGCGTTGAACTTGCCACCCAATTCATTGAAATCTGCCTCCACCGTTTCCATGTCACCGCCCACATTGATGCGCTGCTGAAAAAACAGGCGCGCCGGATACGTGAGGAGAACGGTGCTGCTGCCGCGGGCCAGCTCGCCATTGCTGATACCACCTGCGCCCAGCAAATTGGAAAACGGTACGCCCAGCGCGCCTTCCGGATTCAGATGCACTTGGGCGCCATCCCAGAGCCGCAGACCCAAATCGGCCGTCGTCGTAAATGAGTAAGACTTCTCCCGCAGCGGGCTCAGAGAATTGGGGCCACTGTAGGCCGCATTGAAAGCCGGCTTGACCTGCCAGATGTAGGTGGCCTGGGCATGCAGGCCAACGCGGGATGGCTCCTGCGCATCGGTTTCGGGCGCTGATTGCGCGAAGGCCCCCATGCAACTCACGCAGCCTGCCATCAATGCGACGGCAGGCAGTTTTCGGTTGGACGATGCATTGTGACGACCCACGGCCTTATTCTGCCAGCCTGGCAAGACCGTTGGGCGACTTATCGGGCTGGAATCAGCCCCGCTGGCGAATTTAGCCGAGAATTCTGGAGAAAACGGCCTGTATTCCATGTCCTGTTTGCATAGTAAGCTATGTATTTTGTAGTATATCAGATTTGGGAACAACCACCTTCTCACGCCCGAACCAGCTCACATACAGCGCCGGCAGCACCACCAGCGTGAGCAGCGTGGCGGTGAACAGGCCGCCAATCACCACGATGGCCAGCGGGCGCTGCGTCTCCGAGCCAATGTCATGCGACAGCGCCATGGGCAGCAGGCCAAATGCCGCCAGCAGCGCCGTCATGAGCACCGTGCGCAGGCGCTGCATCGAGCCCTGCTGCACGGCATCGACCACACTCAATCCTTTGGCCTGCAACTGCTGGAACACCGACAGCATCACCACGCCATTGAGCACCGCCTGCCCCGACAGCGCAATGAAGCCAATCGCCGCCGACACCGACAGCGGAATGCTGAACACCCACAGCGCCACAAAACCGCCAATCAGCGCCAGCGGCACGTTGATCAGGATCAGTGCCGCGCGCTTGAAGGAGCCAAACGCGTCGAACAACAGCACAAAAATCAGCAGCAGCGAGATCGGCACCACGACTGACAGCCGCTTCATCGCGCGCTCCTGGTTTTCAAACTCGCCCGACCAGGAGATGGTGTAGCCAATGGGCGGCAATTTGACGTTCTTGGCCACGCGGGCCTGCATGTCGGCCACCACCGAGCCCATGTCGCGGTTCTTGATGAAGATGCCAATCGCCATGGTGCGCCGCCCCGCTTCGCGCGCAATGTTCATGGCCCCGCTGGTTTCACGGATGTTGGCCACGCTGCCCAACGCCGCGTAGCCGCCATCCGGCGTAGGGATCGGCGTGGCGGCCAGGCTGGCCAGGCTGCGGCGGTTTTCCGGCAGGCGCACGGCCACGGCAAATTTGCGCTCGCCTTCCCACAATTGCGTGGCCGCCTTGCCGCCCAAAGCGGCTTCAATCACATCCTGAATGTCCTGCACATTGAGGCCCAGGCGCGCCGCCCGGTCCCGGTCAATGTCGATCACCAGTTGCGGCAGCTCGCCCTGGCGGTCAATCTCGGCGCGGAACACGCCCGGCACCTGCTTGATTTCGCGCTCCACGCTTTCGGGAATACAGGGTCATGGATTACAGTGGAATACACGGTCAGGTCTCCCATTTCCCATTCTGAATCTACACATCTCCTATTCATCAAACGCGGCGGATTTTGCTAGATGGGAGACCTGACCCAATACTGTTCGCTTAGAGTACCGGAGCCTTGGTTTACAACACATTTCCTGGCTGGTCTACCAAGAGAGACTTCGGTAGGTAGAGCCCTGGGGTTTACCCGCAAACGCACCTTAAGCGAACAGTATTGAAGAATTTTGTTCATATAAATCAGAGACTTACGCTCACTTTTGAGTCACCAAAACTGCTTAACCGAACAGCGTTGAGACCTGACCCCCGATATGCATGACCCAGATTACTTCGTTGTCTTTTTGGATAAGAGGGCGACGCTACAGACCCATGGTTCGTTGTAATTGAGCCCACACAAGGGTAAACATACGCCACTGGACGATGGATGCGTCCCAGCTTCTGAAGCAAAATCAGTTGACAAGGAGACAAGAACTGTATGGCCACTGCGCTGGACGAGACGATCGCGGCGATTTACCAGGCGGGTGCTTGCATGCGGAGCTGGGACGATGCGTTGGTGCAAGTCAACAATGACTTGGGAACCTTGGGTTGCCAAATGATTGGCGTGTCCAAGGTAAGCGGCGCTATCATTTTTAGCCACGCCTCAATTCTTGCGGCGGCAGATTCTGAACTCGCGTACATACGCACCTACCACGCAGTTGACCCACGGGTTCCCGTGGTGCTCGCCAGGCAGCAAGGCAGTTGGCTGTATGACCAGGACGAATTTGCAGTCGAGACCTTTTTCAAAAACACTTACTACAGCGAATTGCTGATGTCAGCTGGGGGCCGTTTTTCGGCAAGCACAAAAGTTTTTGAAAACCCTGAAGAAGTTTATTTGATTGCTTTCGTCTCTGGACTCTCAGGCCTGGGTTTCGAACCCCACCACCGACTTTAACTCCAATCCATCACCTACCACCTACAGCAAGCGGCGGCGATGTACCAGCAATCCCGCCAGCGTGTCTCGCAAGCCTTTGCAGGCAGTGAACTCTTGCAACGCATGGATCGCCCCGCCTGGTTACTTGATGCACAACGCGGAATCAGCTTCGCCAACGAACGCGCCAAAACTTACCTGTTTGGACACAACGCCTTCCTACTGGTACGCGACCGCCTGGCC
>JANOMD010000333.1:0-1793 GCA_031420135.1 Rhodoferax sp.
GGCCCAAGGGAATTTTGCGGCCATTGCCAGAGGAGGCGGGCGATTTTCAACTGCCCATCTTTCAGTTTTTGAACAAGCTGTGGAAGTACCGCGATGGCATGACTTACCTGTCGCCCGCGCCGCTGTACCACTCTGCCCCACAGGCGGCGGTGTCGCTGGCCATCCACAATGGCGCGACCGTGGTCATCATGGAGCATTTTGACCCCGAGACCTATCTCGCACTGGTTGAAAAATACAAAATCACGCACACGCAGCTGGTGCCCACCATGTTCAGTCGCATGCTCAAGCTGCCGCTGGCGACCCGGGTTAAATACGACCTGTCGTCGCTGGAAGTCGCCATCCACGCGGCGGCACCCTGTCCGGTGCAGGTGAAGGCGCAGATGATCGACTGGTGGGGCCCCATCATTGACGAGTACTACGGTGCGACCGAGGGCCTGGGCTTCACCGCCTGCACCAGCGCCGAGTGGCTGGCCCACCGGGGCACCGTGGGCCGGGTGATGATTGGCGACCTGCATATTCTGGACGAACAGATGCAGCCCGCCGCCAAAGGGGTTCCGGGTGAAATCTGGTTCAAAACTGCGTCTCCTTTTGTCTACTTCAACGACCCTGAGCGTACTGCGCAAACCCGCTCGGCCGACGGCAGCATGAGCACCGTGGGCGACGTGGGCTATGTCGATGACGACGGGTTTTTGCACCTGACCGACCGCTCGACCTTCATGATCATCAGTGGTGGCGTGAACATCTACCCACAGGAGTGCGAAAACCTGCTGATCGTGCACCCCAAGGTGATGGACGCCGCCGTGTTTGGCGTGCCCAATGAAGACCTGGGCGAAGAAGTAAAAGCAGTGGTGCAACTGATGCCGGGCGTGCCGCCCGGCCCGCAACTTGAGGCTGAACTGATCGCGTATTGCCAGGCGCACCTGGCCAAATTGAAATGCCCCCGAAGCATTGACTTCGACCCCGCACTGCCGCGTTTGCCCACCGGCAAGCTGTACAAAAAACCGCTGCGCGACCGCTATTGGGGCGACAAGAAAAGCCGCATTGTTTAACCCGGTTTGGGTGCAAAGCAATTTGATGCTAAACACCGATGCTTCGCAGAGCGTGTTTTGGTTAAATAAATTAACTTGCAGGTTAATTTTAATGATTTTCAACGGTGAAAATTGAAAAAAACCGATAAAATATGACTCTAGCTTTCGTGTTATATAGAGTATTAGCTATTTTAAATATAGCAACTTGGCGCCGCCATGATAATGGCCACGGCAGGCCAGCATCGCCAGCCGGAGCGTGACCTAGCGTGGTGTTGCACGCTAGCCGCTCACAAACTATTACCATTGTCTGGTCGGCACGGGGTACGCTTTGAGCGTTGTTTAAGAACCTTAAAGCTGAAAGATTCGGATGAAAAAATTCACAACCTGTCTGCTGATCGCAGGCGCTCTGGTCAGTGGCGCAGCGGTCGCCCAAACCAGTGTTGGCGTGTCCATCGGCGTCAACCAACCGGGTGTTTACGGGCGCATCATCATTGGCAACTACCCGCAACCGGTGCTGGTTTACCCACAGCCCGTCATCATCGTGCAGCAGCCGGTTGCGGTCGTGCGCCAGCCGATCTACCTTTATGTACCTCCAGGGCATCAAAAGAACTGGGGCAAACATTGCCAGCGCTACAACGCTTGCAGTCAGCCGGTTTATTTTGTGCAAGAGCAATGGGTGCGGGAGCGGTACCAGCACGAGCACCCGGGCTGGCGCGGTGAGCGGCACGACCGGGATGAGAAATATGAGAAATATGAGAAGCGTGA
>JANOMD010000334.1:0-6483 GCA_031420135.1 Rhodoferax sp.
CAGCCGACATTTTTCCCGAAAGCAGCGCCCGTCAGTAGCGCCGTTGTCACGTCAGCAACGCCGAGCGCCAGCGCTTCATCTGTGCCCGCAACCAGTGCTGCGGCTGTGCCAACGTCTGTGTCAGTCACGACCGCTACATCAGCAGTTCCGCTGGGCGCTGCCGCACCAGCGGTGTTGGCCAAACGCGAAAAGCTGGTGGTGACCACCGATGTTTTTGCGCTGACGTTTGACACCGAAGGCGGCACGTTGGTCAAGTCGACCTTCAACAAGTTCAAGGACATGACCGATAAAAATGCGGGCTTCGTGCTGCTCGACGAAAGCGTTGGCCGTGTTTATGTGGCGCAAACGGGCTTGATCGCAAGCAGTGGCGGCGCACAGATGCCGACTCATAAAACCGCGATGACGGCGGTGCCCGGAGAGCGTGCGCTCGCTGCTGGCCAAAATGAATTGCAGGTCAAATTTGAGTCTGCAGACGTTGGCGGCGTCAAGCTGGTGAAAACTTATAGCCTCAAGCGCGGCGCGTATGACATTGGCGTGCGTCACGACATCGTCAACACCAGCAGTACAGCCGTTTCGCCACAGTTGTATTTGCAGTTGGTACGTGACGGCAATGCCCCGCTGGGCGAGTCGTCGTTTTACTCGACCTTCACCGGCCCAGCGATTTATACCGACGCGAAAAAGTACCAGAAGGTCGAGTTCAAGGACATCGAAAAAGGCAAGGTGGATGTTGAAAAGCAGGCCGCCAATGGTTACGTCGCCATGGTTCAGCACTACTTTGCATCTGCCTGGCTGCTCGGCGACGGCATCAAGCGAGAGCTGTTCCTGCGCAAGGTCGACAACAACCTGTATGCGGTGGGCATCATCACTGCCGCTGGCGACGTGGCGCCTGGCACGACCAAAACCATCGAGTCCAAATTGTTTGTGGGCCCACAAGAAGAAAACATGCTGGAAAAACTGGCGCCGGGCCTGGAGCTGGTCAAGGACTATGGCTGGCTGACGATTCTTGCCAAACCGCTTTATTGGTTGCTGGACAAATTGCATGGCTTTATCGGCAATTGGGGCTGGTCGATTGTGGCATTGGTGGTGTTGTTGAAAATCGCTTTTTACTGGCTCAATGCCAAGGCCTACGCCAGCATGGCCAAGATGAAGGCCGTCAATCCAAAAATTACGGAAATGCGGGAGCGCCTCAAGGACAATCCGCAGCAAATGCAGCAGGAAATGATGCGCATCTACCGCGAAGAAAAAGTCAACCCGATGGGCGGCTGCTTCCCGATCATGGTTCAGATACCGGTTTTTATCGCCCTGTACTGGGTGCTGCTGTCCAGTGTGGAAATGCGAAACGCGCCGTGGGCGCTTTGGATCCATGACCTGTCGTCACCCGACCCGTTCTATGTGCTGCCGCTGGTCATGACGGCCACCACCATGCTGCAAACGGCATTGAATCCCGCGCCGCCCGATCCGATGCAGGCCAAGCTGATGTGGTACATGCCGTTGGCATTTTCGGTGATGTTTTTCTTCTTTCCAGCGGGTTTGGTGCTTTACTGGATTACCAACAACATCCTTTCCATTGCCCAACAATGGATCATCAATACGCGCATGGGTGTGCCACCGCAGTTCAATTTGCCCAAGTTCAATTGAATTGAACCTGGCCCTCGAGCCATGCTGACGCAACACCAGGACCCGATCGTGGCCGTCGCCACGGCGCCGGGGCGAGGCGCAGTCGGTATCGTCAGGGTATCGGGTGCCACGGTTGCACCCATCGTCAAGGCGATTTGTGGCCGGGCGCTCAAGCCCCGGGAGGCCACCTACCTTTCATTTCTGCGTGCCGACGGCGAACCGATTGACCAGGGGCTTGCCGTGCATTTTCCGGCACCCCACTCCTATACCGGCGAAGATGTGGTCGAGTTTCAGGCCCATGGTGGGCCGGTCGTCCTCCAGTTGTTGTTGGCCAGAGTGCTGGAGGCGGGCCTGACGATCGACCCCGATACCCGGTTACCGCGCATGCGGGCTATCCGCGTTGCAGGCCCAGGTGAATTTACCCATCGGGCCTTCCTGAACGGGAAGATCGATCTGGCGCAGGCCGAAGCGATTGCAGACCTGATCGACGCCAGCACCGAGGCGGCCGCCCGCAGCGCGAGCCGCTCCCTGTTGGGCGAGTTTTCCCGTGACATTCATGCCCTTCGTGATGCACTGGTCCGCCTGCGCGTGCTGGTTGAAGCCACCCTGGACTTTCCCGAGGAAGAGATCGATTTTCTGAAAAAGGCGGATGCACAGGGGCAGCTCGCCAAATTGCAGGCCGCTTTGGTGCAGGTCCTGAATCGCACCCGCCAAGGCGCGCTGTTGCGGGAGGGTATCAAAGTGGTGATTGCGGGGCAGCCCAATGCGGGTAAATCGTCTTTGCTCAATGCCCTGGCGGGTGCCGAGCTTGCCATCGTGGCACCAGTCGCCGGCACCACCCGAGACAAGATCCAGCAAACCATCCAGATCGAAGGCGTGCCGGTGCACGTGGTGGACACCGCCGGGCTGCGAGACAGCGTTGACCTGGTTGAGAAAATGGGAATCAAGCGTGCCTGGGATGAAATTGGCGATGCCGATGCGGTTGTTTTCCTGCATGATTTGACCAGGGCGGGCACACCCGACTACCAGGCTGCAGACCACGCGATCGAGACCACGCTGATCGGCATGCTGGCCCGAACGGTTCCAGTGATCGATGTCTGGAACAAGCTGGATGCCTTCCCTGCCGAAGCTGTGGTGCTAATTACTCCACCGACGGGGGCGGCCCCCAGTTCGCAGAACAGCTCGATCCGGCTTTCTGCCAAAACAGGCGAGGGATTGGCCGCCTTGCGTGCGCGCCTGCTACAGGTCGCAGGCTGGCAGGCGGGTGCCGAGGGCGTCTATATCTCGCGCGAACGCCATGTGCAGGCACTTCAAAGGGTCAAGGAACACTTGGTCCTGGCGGATGCCCATCTGGCTCGAAACGCGCAGTCGCTGGATTTGTTGGCAGAAGAGCTTCGTTTGGGACAAAATGCACTGAATGAGATTACCGGGGAATTCACCTCGGACGATCTGTTGGGCGTCATATTTTCCAGCTTTTGTATTGGAAAATAACGCTTTCAGAGTCGGCAAGGGTCGTTTAAAAAATACAGTTGAGGTGCCAATATGAATGCAATATTCCAGCCAGCATTGCCACCCAGCCACAATGTCAAGGGCTTGATTGATGCGGTTGCCAATAACAGCGCGGAAGACGCGCTCGGCAAAATGCTCACTGCCCTTCAATGGGAGGCGATGGCACCGTTTTTGCAGCCGTTTGCGTTGGCGCAGAGTCAGATGCTGATTGCCCAGGGCTCATTGGACCGAACCATCTATTTTCTGGAATCCGGCAGCCTGAGTGTGCACTATGAAGACGAGGCCGGCCGGGTGCAACTGGCCATTGTTCAGGCGGGTAACGCAGTGGGCGAAGGCGGCTTTTTCTCACAAATGCCCCGCAATGCAACGGTGCAGGCCGTGAGCGATTGCAAGCTATGGAATATGACCTACCTTCGGTTTGTGGATATGTCGCAAAAAGTACCGCGGGTGGCGCTGGCCCTTTCCCTGGCCTTGGGCGCGATCATTTCCAGGCGTATGGTGGATCGGCGCAAACGCGTGTCTGTCACCTGATACTGCCGTCTGTTCGGTCTTTCGACAAATTTTCCAAACGCCCTATGTCATTTTTCAACTGGTTCTCACCGAAAAAGTCCACGCAAACGCCAAAGTCACCGCAAAAGCTGGCCAGCCCAATTGGGCCGAATAGCGCTGCGGAGCTGGGCTCGGTTGGGCCGACGGGCGATGCCACCTTGACCCGCAGAGCTGAACGGGTTGAGCGGCGGGAACAGCTCTATGCAGTCCTTCGCGATGCGATGACGCGGGCGGGCGTTCTGTCAGCCAGTTACAAATTCAAAGTGCTGTCACTTGATTCGCGAGGCGGGAACTATCTGGTCATGATTGACCTGGCCAGCCTGGCAATGGTGGACGCGGCACGCATGGCGGAGATAGAGGCTGTGATTGCCCAAAGCGCCAAGAGCCGCCACGAAATTCTGGTCGCTGCGGTGTACTGGCGACTCAGCGACCTTGTGACCGCAGGTTTGTCGCCAAAGCTTGCGACGCCGTCAACGCGCGCCGCCGCGAATGGCGGCGTGCCGGCGGCGCAAGATCGCGTGGACATCAATGCAATGTTGGCATTTAAAAGCGCATTCGCGTCGGTAGCCGTTGCCGTGCCGTTATCCGCATCGGGTGAAATCCTGAAATCCGGACGGCGCAACCCGACGCCAAAGTTTGAGAACACCGAAGTGCTGGATTCCGAAGAGCGCTCGCCATTGAGCAGCACGCAGTACGGAGAATTGCGCTGATCTGACAATTTGGACCAGACTGCGCGGCGTGCTTTTTGCGGGGCTCGCTTGCCGACGCTGCCGCTGGGCATGCCACGATTGCACCTCGCAGGCCAAGTCCAGTCAGTGTTGGATTTTTTCAGTGCCCAGCGAAGTCAACCAGCGTGAACAGCTTCAGGCCACTTTGGCGCAGTTTCTCGGAGCCGCCCAGTTCTGGCAAGTCGACGATGGCCGCGCCTTCCATCACCACGGCGCCCAATTTCTCCAGGAGTTTCTTGCCGGCCATCATGGTGCCGCCGGTCGCGATCAGGTCGTCAATCAGCAGCACCCGCTGGCCGGTCTTGACTGCGTCGGTGTGCAGCTCGACCGTTGCGCTACCGTACTCAAGCTCGTAGGTTTCCTCGACCGTGGTGAAGGGTAGCTTGCCTTTTTTCCTGATTGGCACGAACCCGACGTTCAGTTCATAGGCCACCACCGCACCCAAAATGAAGCCGCGCGCGTCCAGCCCGGCGACCACGTCAGGGCGCATCGGCGGGTCCCTGTAACGATGCACAAAGGCGTCAATCAGGACGCGAAACACCTTCGCGTCCTGCAGCAAGGGCGTGATGTCGCGAAACTGGACACCTGGCGCGGGCCAGTCGGGGACGGTGCGTATGTTGTCCCTGAGGTACTGGTTGATACTTGGGTTTTGCATGAACTTGCCCATTGAAGTGGATGCCTGGCGGCACCGATGGTCATATGCCCTTGAGCAGCAGTTGTTCGGCGATGGCCAAGGTTTCTGCCTTGCCTGAAAGTACCAGTGTATCGCCGCCATCAAGCAGCAGATCATCCTTTGGCGCCAGCAAACGCCCGGTGCTGCGGCGCAGGCTGACAATGCGAACTCCCAGGGCGTGCAAGGCAAAGTGCCCAATGGATTTACCGATTGCTTTGGCGCCGATGGGCAACGTCACGGAGGACAGCCGCTCATGGTGAAGCTCATCGACCGAGTCATCATCAGCGCCATGAAAAAATCCGCGCAGCAGGCTGTAACGGGCGTCGCGCTGGTCCTGCACAATGCGTATCACCCGCCGCATCGGCACCCCCACCAGTGCCAGCGCGTGGCTGGCCAGCATCAACGAGCCTTCAATTGCCTCGGGCACAACCTCGGTCGCGCCGGCCTTTTGCAGGGCTTCCAGGTCGTGGTCATCCTTGGTGCGGACAATCACCGGAACCTGCGGCGCGTGCCCGCGAATACAGGCCAGCACTTTCATGGCACCGGGCACTTCAAGGTAGGTGATCACGACCGCGCTGGCGCGCGCCAGTCCTGCGGCCATCAGCGCCTGCAAGCGCGACGCGTCGCCAAACACGACCGAGTCACCGGCGGCGGCGGCCTTTCGTACGCGGTCGGGGTCCAGATCCAGCGCCATATAGGGAATGTTCTCGGCATCCAGCACACGGGCCAGATTCTGTCCGCAGCGGCCATAACCGCAAATAATCACGTGCTTGCTGGTGTTGATCGATTTTCGTGCGATGGTGGTCATTTGCAGTGACTGTTGCAACCATTCGCCGCTGACCAGCTTCATCACGATGCGGTTGCTGTACATCAGGATAAACGGCGTGGCAAGCATCGACAGCACCATGCTGCCCAGAATCGGGTTCAGCAGTTCGGGCGGCACCAGCTGGTTTTCCTGCGCCAGCGTCAGCAACACAAATCCAAACTCCCCGGCTTGGGCCAGATACAGCCCGGTGCGTAGCGACACGCCCGCCGTGGCACCCAACCCCAGGGCCAGCAGCGCAATCAAGACGGCCTTGAACAGCACCGGCAGCACAAACAGCAGCAACACCAGTGGCCAGCGCTCCAGCACCAGGCGCCAGTCGAGCATCATGCCGATGCTGATGAAGAAAAGGCCCAGCAGCACGTCGTGAAACGGCCGAATATCGGTCTCAACCTGGTGCTTGAATTCGGTCTCCGAGATCAGCATGCCGGCAATGAAAGCGCCCAGCGCCAGGCTCAGGCCCGCCAGCTCGGTCATCCAGGCCAGACCCAGCGTCACCAGCAGCAGGTTCAATACGAACAGCTCCTCGCTCTTGCGCCGCGCCACGAGTGTCAGCCACCAGCGCATCACCTTCTGGCCGCCGA
>JANOMD010000335.1:0-1956 GCA_031420135.1 Rhodoferax sp.
TGGTCAAGCATGAAGGCAATCGTCTCCGCATCGAGCCGTGTGTTCAGCGCATTGAGCACGGCGCCCGTCACCGGAATGCCGAAGTGCGCCTCAACCATGGGCGGCGTGTTCGGCAGCATCACTGCCACCGTGTCGCCTTTCCTGATGCCATGCAGCTCAAGCGCGCTTGCCAGCTGGCGGCAGCGCGTGAACAGCTCATTCCAGCTGCGGCGCAAGTCACCATGCACCACCGCCAGCCGGTCCGGGTACACCTCGGCGGTACGTTCGATGAACGACAGCGGTGACAGTGGTGCGAAATTGGCCTCGTTGCGTGGAAGGTCGTGGTCAAAAATGTTGGGCATGTGTGTCTCCTGTGCAGAGTGCGGTTGTTGCAATCATGGTATTCCTTGCTAGACGCATGGCAGGGTGAGCTGCTTTCAAAGCAGCTGTGTGCTATCAAATAAATCGCTGCTTGCGCACACACACAGCAGGCGATGCACAGGCCTATTCGCGCTTGCATTAAAAAGTTTTATGTTTCATTGGTTACATAAAATCACATTCATGAAACGCGGCTTTAGGGCATATGCACGATGGCTTGGATGGGTAGAGAAAGAGCACCAAAAGCGCCCAACGCCGCCATGCAGTGTCAAAAGCAAAATTCGAGCTGCATATTCGCGTCGCAAATCGTAAGAAGCGTACGCAATTGTGGGTATTGATACGCTGGCAAGTCTCTTTGAAACTGACCTTGTCACCGAGCGTTGTCTCAACGCTTGGTCAACCAGAGGAAACAGCGATGAACTTCACAAGCAAAAAAAAACAAAATCAGCGGCCCGACTCGCCAGTGATCTCGACCGGCGTCACGGGCGACGGCATGGTGTTTAACGGCAGTCGCAACGCGCTCTGCCGGGGCTGGGACCGCCGGGGATTCATCGAGACACTGGGCCTGACGGGATTGACTTTGGCGGTTGCGCCATTGGCCTCGATGCTGCTCCCCAGCTCGGCCCTGGCCGGCACGCCGGTGCAAGACTTCACTTTTGCGATTCTTGCCGACAGCCACACCATGGGCAATCAAAACAGCCCGATGAAAGTCAGGCTGGAAGCCGCCATCAAGCAGATCAACGCGATGGACCCGGCGCCCGATTTTGTGATGTATCTCGGCGATGCCATTCACGATGGCACGCGCGAGGAATTCAAGTATTTTGAAGAGATCATTGCCGGCCTCAAACCAGCGATTCACTACCTGGCTGGCGAACACGACTGGTACCTGGACATGGGCGACTACTACATGCAGCACATGATCAAGCGCGCCCATCCTTATTACTCCTTCAACCACAAGGGGGCGCACGTCATGGCGCTGCATGGCTGCAACTTGAGCGATTTCTGGAGCAAACGCAAGTTGAGCCCGGAAGAGCGCATGAAGGTGGCCGGTGACATTACCGATGCCAGCCAGGGGCCATTCACGCTGGGTCGGGCGCAACTGGACTGGATGCAAAACGACCTGGCAAATGTGCCGAAGGATGCACCCATTTTGATCTTCAGCCACGCCCCGCTTTACCAGTACCACGAGCCCTGGAACTTCTGGACGCAGGACGCCGATCAGGCCCACGCCATCCTCAAGCCATTTCGCAATGTTCAGGTGTTTCATGCGCATGTGCATCAGCTGGTCGAGCACCAGATTGCCAACATGAAGTTCACCGGCATCTTGTCCACCTCCTGGCCGCATCCTTACCCCGAGCGCTATCACACGCTGGGCTTGACCGGCCAGATGCCGCGGCCCAACCCGTCGAATCTTTATGACGGCCTGGGCTGGCACATCGCCCGGGTCGAAGGCGGCAGCGGCAAGGTCAGCCATGAAGATATTTTGTGGACTTTGACGCCGCCGCTGGGTTGATGGCCGAACCGCCGCTCGTGCGGTGTTGCAAAGCAGATCGTCGAAGAATCAAGGGAGAAAGTCATGATAAAAAAACCCCGCGCCAG
>JANOMD010000336.1:0-12542 GCA_031420135.1 Rhodoferax sp.
CCAATGACGACCACGTCAAATTGTTGTGACATCATCAATTCCTCAGATATCAAACAAAAGGCGAGCCGGGTCTTCCAGCGCTTCCTTCATGGCCACCAGGCCCAGCACCGCTTCGCGGCCATCAATGATGCGGTGGTCGTAGCTCATGGCCAGGTAGTTCATGGGGCGCACAACGACCAGCCCGTTTTCCACGACCGCACGATCTTTGGTGGCATGTACACCCAGGATGGCCGACTGCGGCGGGTTGATGATGGGGGTGGAGAGCATCGAGCCAAACACGCCGCCGTTAGAGATGGAGAATGTTCCGCCCGTCATCTCTTCAATGCCCAGCTTTCCGTCGCGCGCCTTGGTGCCGTATTCTGCAATTTTTTTCTCAATGTCGGCAAAGCTCATCTGGTCGGCGTTTCGCAATATTGGCACCACCAGGCCGCGCGGCGAACCCACGGCAATGCCGATGTCAAAGTAGCCGTGGTAGACGATGTCGTTGCCATCGACCGAGGCGTTGATGACCGGGTATTTCTTCAAGGCGTGTACTGCGGCCTTGACGAAGAAACTCATGAAGCCGATTTTGACGCCATGTTCCTTTTCAAATTTTTCCTGAAATCGCTTTCGCATTTCAATCACCGGGGCCATGTTGACTTCATTGAACGTCGTCAAAATTGCGTTCGTCGATTGAGACTGCAACAGACGCTCGGCCACTCGGGCACGAAGGCGGCTCATCGGCACACGTTGCTCGGGACGCTGCCCCATAGAAACTGTTTTCGCGACGACCTGAGGCAGGCCAACAGCAGGAGTCAGAGTCGGGAGCACCGGAACTGCCACTTTCGCCACGGGGGCGTTGGTTGAAGTTGAGATTGCCGCCAGCACGTCGCCTTTGGTAACCCGGCCATCCCTGCCGCTGCCTGCCACAGAACCTGCCGCCAGATGGTTGTCGGCCATCAACTTCCCGGCGGATGGCATGGCAACGCCAACCATATCTCCGCTGCCTCTCGTCGCCGCAACGGCAACTGAAGCGGTTGAAGCAGCTGCTGCTGCGGCTGTTGGCGCTGCCGCACCCGCCTTGCCCTCAGTATCGATCCGTGCAATCAACTGCTCGGCCAATACGGTCGAGCCGTCACCCATAACCAACTCTGCCAACACGCCTGCAGCCGGTGCGGGGACTTCAAGGACGACTTTGTCCGTTTCAACCTCGATCAGTATTTCATCAATTGCAACAGCATCGCCAACTTTCTTTTTCCATTGCAGCAGGGTTGCCTCCGCTACAGATTCCGACAGTTGCGGGACTTTTACTTCTACGATAGCCATATCAATACCTCAATCAATTATTTTGTGAGCACAAAGCCCTTGAGCTTGACAAAAGCGCCGTCCACCAGCGCTTTTTGCTGCTCCTGATGCAAATGCGAATAGCCCACTGCCGGTGATGCCGACGCGGCCCGCCCTGAGTAGCCCAGCCGCTGACGATCACTCATGTTTTCGTGGATGTAATGCTGCACAAAGAACCACGCACCCTGGTTTTGCGGTTCGTCCTGGCACCAAACCACATCGGTTACGTTCGGGTACTTCTTCAGTTCCGCTGCAAACGCCTTGTGGGGGAACGGATATAGCTGCTCAACCCGGATCAGCGCGACGTCTTCGTCACCTCTCTCTTCACGCCGCTTAGCCAGGTCGTAGTACACCTTGCCCGAACATGCCACCACGCGTTTGACCTTGTCGGCCCGCTTGATCACCGCTTCCTTGCTCTCGGGGATCACGGTCTGAAAGCTGCCCTTGGTGAATTCACTCAACGGTGCAGCGGCGTCCTTTGCGCGCAGCAGTGACTTGGGTGTCATGATGATCAGAGGCTTGCGCAGATTACGAACCATCTGGCGGCGCAAAACGTGGAAAATCTGGCTGGCGGTGGTGGGCTGCACGATCTGCATATTGGTGTCCGCCGCCAACTGCATGAACCGCTCCAACCGCGCAGAACTGTGCTCGGGGCCCTGGCCTTCGTAGCCGTGCGGGAGCATCAGCGTGATGCCGTTGACACGGCCCCATTTCACTTCACCGCTGGCGATGAACTGGTCAATCACCACTTGGGCACCGTTGGCAAAGTCACCAAATTGGGCCTCCCAGATCACAAAGGTGTTGGGGTCGTTTGACGCATACCCGTATTCGAAGGCCAGCACGGCCTCTTCGGACAGGATGGAGTCGATCACCACAAACGGCGCCTGGTTGGGCGTCACGTTTTGCAGGGGCGTATAGGTGCCTTCGTCAAACTTTTCGCGGTTCTGGTCGTGAATGACCGAATGCCGGTGGGTGAAGGTACCACGACCACAATCTTCGCCAGACAGACGCACCGGGTAGCCGCTAGCCACCAGGGACGCAAACGCCATGTGTTCACCCATGCCCCAATCGACCGGGATGTCGCCACGGCCCATGGCGGCCCGGTCTGCGTACACCTTTTTGACCAGCTGGTGCGGCGTCACCGTGTCGGGAATCGTGGAAATTTTTTCAGCCAACCGCTTCCATTCAGCCAGAGGAATCGCGGTTTCACCGGCATCCGTCCATTTCTTGTTCAAAAACGGTGACCAGTCCACCGCATACTTGTTCTTGAAATTGGTGATGACCGGATCAAACGTGTTTTTTCCCGCATCCAGCGCCGCGCGGGTGGCTTTGACCATGTCGTCACCCAAAGTTGCGCCCATGCCCTGCGCCGACAGCTTGTCAGCGTACAAACGGCGGGTGCCAGGGTGGATGGCGATCTTCTTGTACATCAGCGGCTGGGTCAACGCTGGTGTGTCCTGCTCGTTGTGGCCCAGTTTTCGGAAGCAGATGATGTCCACCACAACGTCTTTCTGGAAGGCCATGCGGTATTCCAACGCAAGTTGGGTCGCCAAAACCACAGCCTCGGGGTCATCGCCGTTGACGTGCAGCACCGGAGCTTCAATCATTTTGACCACATCCGTGCAATACAGCGTCGAGCGGCTGTCACGTGGGTCGCTGGTGGTAAAGCCAATCTGGTTGTTGATGACGATGTGCACCGTGCCGCCGGTGAAATAGCCACGCGTTTCAGCCAATGCCAGGGTCTCCATCACGACGCCCTGTCCGGCAAATGCAGCGTCGCCATGCACCAGAACAGGCAACACCTGCAGCCCTTTGGGGTCGCCACGGCGGTCCATGCGGGCGCGAACAGAGCCCTCCACCACCGGGTTCACAATTTCAAGGTGCGAAGGGTTGAACGCGAGTGTCAAGTGCACTGGTCCGCCCGGTGTTGATACGTCCGAACTGAAGCCCTGGTGATACTTGACATCGCCGCTGGGCAAATCCTCCGGTGCGGTATGGTCAAACTCGGCAAACAGGTCTGAGGGCACCTTGCCCAGTGAATTGACCAGCACATTGAGCCGGCCACGGTGCGCCATGCCGATGACGATTTCTTGCACGCCCACCGCACCGCCGCGCTGAATGAGCTCGTCCATCGAAGCGATGAAGCTCTCACCGCCCTCGAGCGAAAAGCGCTTTTGCCCGACGTACTTGGTGTGCAGGAAACGCTCAAGTCCCTCGGCAGCGGTCAGTCGATCCAGAATGTGAAGCTTCTTTTCAGCCGTGAACTGCGGCTTGGAGCGAATGCTTTCGAGCTTTTGCTGCCACCAGCGCTTTTGACCCTGGTCGGTCATGTACATGTATTCAGCGCCAATCGAGCCACAGTAGGTTTCGTGAAGTGCATTGAGCAGCTCACGCAAGGGCATTGTTTCCTTGCCAAAGAACGTGTTGCTGGTGTTGAACACGGTCTCCTGGTCTGCGTCGTTGAAACCGTAAAACGAGGGCTCGAGCTCAGGAATCTTGTCGCGCTCTGCGCGCTTCAACGGGTCCAGGTCAGCCCAGCGTGCGCCCACATTGCGATAGGCCGCTATGAGCTGCTGCACTGCGGTGCGTTTGCGACCCATTTCGGAGTCCGCCCCGGTTGCCAAAACAACCGCCGTGCCACCTTGCTTGGCGCGCTCGGCAAATGCGTTGACAACCGGCAAGTGCGGCACGTCTTTGGTGTTGCTGCCGTCTACTGCGGGAACGTACTGGAGCGCGTCGAAATAGTCGCGCCATGAATCGGGCACGCTGCCGGGGTTGGCCAGGTAGTTTTCATACATCTCTTCGACATAGGGCGCATTGCCGCCGAAGAGATAAGTGGTGCTTTGATAGGCACCATAAATGGCACCCGATGGGGTTGCCGGTGGAACTTGACTCATATTACGCTGACCTCTGTTTCCCTGGAGGAAACTTAAGTGGTTGATAAACCTTCCGCGACACGGCTTGACCGATTGGCGGATGCGACTGCTGCCTAGGAAGGGCTTGAATGTCTTGAATGTCTTGCTGCTTGCGGGCGCAATTGTGCCACCAATTGGCCAAAAATCCTCCTGGCCATCAGCGCACTCTCCATTGCGCCAGATTGACTACCATTGTGGTAAATTTCGGTGATTTTTCATCGGGTGGGCCAAAATAGCAACGAAATAGGACGCTAGCTCTCAAATTATATACATAGTTAGCTATGTTTATAGTAGCATCATGACGCTTGCAAATCCCTGATCTGCGCCAGCGCTGCCGGATCGTCCATCGTCGTCAAATCGCCCGGGTCGCGGCCTTCGCAAACCGCCTGAATGGCACGGCGCAACAGTTTGCCACTTCGGGTTTTAGGCAACAGCGTTACAAACCTGACACGGGCCGGCCGTGCGACAGCACCCAGGTCGCCATCGACCAGTTTCATGATTTCGCCCTCCAGCTTCAATCGCGCTTTGTCATCGGGGATGAGGCTGGTGTCTTTGACCACGGCAAACGCCATCGCCACTTGGCCCTTCAAAGTGTCAGCCACTCCCACCACGGCGACCTCGGCCACGTTGGGATGGGCGGCGATGCTCTCTTCAATCTCCCTGGTTCCCAGGCGATGCCCGGCGACGTTGATCACGTCATCGGTGCGGCCCAGAATGAAGAAGTAGCCATCTTTGTCCCGAATGCCCCAGTCGAAGGTGCTGTAAACCAGTTTACCGGGCACAGTTTTCCAATACGTGTTGACGAATCGCTCATCATCACGCCAGATGGTTTGCATGGCGCCAGGCGGCAGCGGACCTTCAAATACAACCACCCCTTTCGCGCCTTCATGGGTTAGCTCCTCACCGGTCTGGTCGTCAAGCAGTTTCACGTCGTAGCCATAGACCGGCTTTCCAGGTGAGCCAATGCGGGTTGGCGTGTTCTCCACACCGTGGCAGACGCACAGCGCGGGCCAACCGGTTTCGGTCTGCCAGTAGTTGTCAATGATGGGTTTGTTCAGTCCCTCACTGATCCACACGGAGGTTGGCTCGTCCAGCGGCTCACCCGCAAGAAAGAGCGCCCGCAGCGTCGAGAGATCATATTTTTTAAGCAGCGCAGGATCCTGCTTTTTCAACACCCGAATCGCCGTGGGCGCGCTGAACATCACCGTCACCTTGTACTTCTCCACCAGGCTCCACCAGATGCCGCCATCGGGCTCACCCTCCATGCCGCGAATCGGCAGGCCTTCATACATGATCGTCGCCATGCCCGCAATCAGGGGGCCGTAAACAATGTAGCTGTGGCCTACCACCCAGCCGATGTCGCTGGTGGCAAAGAAAGTCTCGCCAGGGTTGCCGCAGTAGATGTATTTCATGCTGGCCGCCAGCGCTACGGTGTAACCGCCGGTGTCGCGCTGCACGCCTTTGGGCTTGCCGGTCGTACCGCTGGTGTAAATGGTGTAGCTGGGGTGAGTGGATTCAAGCCATTCGCAATCGACTTTCGCACCCACATGCTTTGTGGCAAGCTCATCCCAAAGGTGATCACGCCCCGCGACCAGGCTCATGGCGGCCATTTTGCGATCCACCAAAAGCACCGCCTCAGGCTTGTCGCTGGAAAGCCGAATCGCTTCATCGAGCAGCGGCTTGTATTCCACCACCTTGCCTCCGCGCGACCCGGCATCTGCGCTGATGACAAGCTTGGGCGACGCATCTTCAATGCGCGAGGCCAACGCACCCGAGGCAAAACCACCGAACACGACGCAATGAATCGCCCCAATGCGCGCACAGGCCAGCATCGCAAATGCGGCCTCGGCAATCATCGGCATGTAAATCAACACGCGGTCGCCCTTTTGCACGCCCAGCGACTGGATCACCGCCGCCATGCGTTGCACCTCAGCGTGCAGCTCGCGATACGAGTAGGTTTTCTCAATCCCGGTCTCGGTAGAAACATAGATCAACGCTGCCTGCTCAGCCCGGTCTTTCAAGTGGCGGTCCACCGCGTTGTGGCATAAATTGGTGGTGCCTCCCACAAACCACTTTGCAAACGGCGGGTTGCTGTAGTCGCAGATCTGCTGGGGCTGCGTCTGCCAGTCGACCAGCTTGGCCTGTTCGGCCCAAAAGGCGTCACGCTGGGTGATGGAACGATGGTGGAAGTCTGCAAATGCGGTCATGCGTAGTCTCGGTTCGGGTTCCTGAAATCTGAATTCATAATTATGCGAGAAGCCCAGGGACGGATTATGGGCAACGAACTTGCTGCAGGCTGACTTCATATTCCACCTGGCGACTCGATTCTGCAATCGAACCTGCGGTAAGCTTTAGCCACCCAATTCAAAGGAGACCCGCGTGAACAATGAATCGAATCAACCCCAGGAGCTGATGGAACGTATTGAGAACGGCGTCGCAACGCTGACGATGAACCGCCCCGACGCGCGCAATGCGCTCACGCCCGACATGATGAACGGGTTGCTGAGCGCCCTGCCCCGCCTGGCCGCTGACCCCGCCGTGCGGGTGGTCGTACTCACCGGCGCGGGCCGCGCGTTTTGCGCTGGCGGCGATGTCAAAGGGTTTGCCAAACGTGCCGCAGCCGTCGGCGGTGCTGGTGGCATGAGTTTTGACCAAAAAGTCAATGACCTTCGGGGCCGGATGGAAGTCAGCCGCTGGTTGCATGAAATGCCCAAGCCGACGCTGGCGGTCATTCCCGGCGCGGCCGCCGGCGCAGGCCTGTCGATGGCACTGGCCTGTGACATGCGCATCGCCAGTGAAGACGCCAAGCTGACCACGGCTTTCTCGAAAGTAGGCCTCTCCGGCGATTTTGGCGGCAGCTACTTTTTAAACCACCTCGTGGGCGCAGCCAGGGCGCGCGAGTTGTACTTCACAGCCCAAGTGCTGCGCGCCGACGAAGCCTTGAAGATTGGCATGGTGAATCGGGTGGTGCCGTATGAACAGCTCGCTAAAGCCGCGCACGACTACGCTCAAGAGCTCGCCTCGCTGCCCACCATTGCGCTTGGCTACATGAAGAAAAACCTGAACACCGCCTTGCGTGGAACTTTAAGCGACACGCTGGACGCCGAGGCGATTCACATGATCAGTACCTTTGACACGGAAGACCACAAGGGTGCGGCGAAGGCCTTTGTTGAAAAGCGGCAGCCGGAGTTCAGGGGGCGGTGAAGGCGCGGTTCAGGCCCCGCCGCGTGCAGGTCTGCGTACTCAATAACCCAAACCCTGATAGGCCGTCTTCTTGAAGGCAAACGAATAGGGATTTCCATGGCCAAAGTAGCGCTGCGTCATCAGCACCCCTGCAATATTGAGACGCGGGTTGATCCACCAGATCGTGCCGGCCAGCCCGCCCCAACCGACTTCCCCCACGACTTCGGCAGGGTCATAGGCTGCAGCACTTCGCTTAAATGAAGAGCCCAGCCCAAAGCACCAGCCGGGCTCGCGCGGCACATTGGGGAACTGCACACACAGGCCATCGGGTAAATGGTTGCGACACATCAAGTCCATGGTTTCAGGCTTGAGCATCATCGGCCCGCCGGGCATCAGGCTTTGGATCAGGCGAACCGTGTCATTCAATGTGGACACCAGGCCGCCGCCGCCCGACTCGCGCGGCATTTTATGCAGGTAGGCACCGGGAAACGGCTTGTCGTCAAGTCGCTTCAAGCCAGGCTTGGTCGGGTCCAGCAGATCCACACCCACATAAAGCGCACAAAACCGACCACGCTTGGCCTCGGGCACCCAGAAATCAGTGTCCTGCATGCCCAGCGGCGCGAAAATGCGGCGCGACAAAAACGCGCTAAATGATTCGCCAGACACGATTTCAACCACGTGGCCCAGCACATCGGTGGCCACTGAATACTCCCAATGCGTGCCAGGCTGAAACGCCAGCGGCAGCGGCGCCAGCACCTTCATCATGTCGGCCAGCGGCGTGGTGGGGTTGAGCACGCCGGTTGTGTTGTAGGCTGTGAACAGCAAAGTGCCCGGGTCAAACACACCGTAGGACAGTCCGGAGGTGTGCGTCATCAGGTGCTGAAGCGTGATCGAGGTTTTGGCAGGCTCCGTATCGTCCAGCCGCGTGGCACCAGTGCGCAATACCTGGCGCTTGCCCAGCGCGGGGATGTAGGCTTCAACCGGATCGCTGAGCTTGAGTTTGCCCTCCTCCATCAGCAACAGCACAGCCAGCGAGGTGAGCAGCTTGGTGTTGGAAAACATCCGGAAGATGTGATCCTCCCGCAGCGCGATGCCGGCCTCCTTATCGGCATGGCCGTAACAAAAGCTGTCAACAACTTTGCGGCCTCGCAGCAGCACTGTGGACACACCCGGCAGGAATTGCTGGTCAACCTGCGACTTCATCGCGGTGTGGAGGGCAGTGAAACCTTGAGCTGGCATGGGGGTTTCTTTCGGGGTTTGAATTGGGTTTTGGGGCTATCGGTCTTGGGACAACGCTGCACTTCGTCATCACTGCATTGAGGTAGCAATATTCCCGTCTGGTTGAACAAGGCTTGCAGGTCTCAAGAAAAGGATATCAAAATTGGGATTGTGCTGATACGCAATTCCCGCGAGTTAGAAATGTAGCCGTTTGTCAACAAATGCTGGTCCTCCACTAAGACCACCAAGTCTTTGAGGTTCAAATTTCCTTGCGCATTCTCAGCATTGTTTGAATAAACCCAATAGTCTCTTTCCAGAACACCAGCAAATTTTTCAGAGTCGACCGACTCGGTTCGAACGCCATCAAACCGCCATCAAAACCTGCATCGCACCTTTGCGATTCGGCATCGCGGGCCTGATGAGAACATCCACGTCATACCCAAGTGCATTGAAAAATTCCATCAGTTTTTCAGATGAAAAGTTGTCCAGTCGATAGTTCGTTAACGCAGACACGTTAGGCTGGGCGATTCCCAGACGTTTTGCGACTTCAGATTGCTTTAAACCCAGCGCCTTGATGCGTTCATTCAACCGCAAAGCCAACACCAGTTTGGTCTTGTTTTCTTCAGAATCTGGCAAGCCCAGATCGGCAAACACGTTGCCGCTGCTGCGCTCAAACGCAATCTCATTCGGGTTCAGCCCAGCCTTTTTAACCATGGTGCACCTCGTAGTGTTGTTGTGCGGCCTTCAGCCGCTGATGAATAAGGTCAACGTCAATCTTCGCTGTCTTGATTCCAGTCGGCGATTTTTTCTGGAAGCAGTGCAACACGTAAACAGCTTTTGCAAATCGAACCGTATAGACCGCGCGGTAAGCGTTGCCTTCGACCGACTCCACAATTTCGAAAACGCCTGGCCCTTCGCCATGCCAGGCCTTTGAAGCCGGATGTTTGCCACCCAACTGGGCCAAGCCCAGCGCGTAACCCACATTGCGTCGCGCTTCCTCCGGAAAACCAAGCAAATCGCGCTTGGACGACCCGGCCCATTCAAGTGGTTTTTCTGACGGCATCAGGCAATTATATAGAAATCTATATTTTTATGAGGGCTTATCGCCCCAATCCCATCGCCCGCGTAATCACCTCCTTCATGATCTCGTTCGTCCCCCCGTATATGCGCTGCACACGAGCGTCGGCATAAGCGCGGGTGATGGGGTACTCCCACATGAAGCCGTAGCCGCCGAAGAGTTGCACGCATTCGTCCATGACCTTGCATTGCAGGTCGCTGCACCAGTACTTGGCCATGCTGGCGGTCGCCGTGTCGAGCTTGTCCTGCATCAGCAGCTCAAGGCATTTGTCGACAAACACGCGGCCGATCTGCACCTGGGTTTGCAGCTCGGCAAGGGTGAACCTTGTGTTTTGGTAACTCGCTACCGGCTGGCCAAACACCTTGCGGTCTTTGACGTAGGCCACGGTCCAGTCAATCGCCGCTTGCGCCGCTGCCATGGCGCCAATGGCGATTTGCAGGCGTTCCCAGGGCAGTTGCTCCATCAGGCAGATGAAGCCCCGGTTTTCCTGCAGCTGGCCGCCCAGCACTGCGTCAGCGCCCAGGTGCACGCTGTCAAAGAAGAGTTCCGCAGTGTCCTGAGCCTTGAGGCCGAGCTTCTTCAGCCGTTTGCCCACGCTGAAGCCCTTCATGCCGCGCTCCACCATCACCAGGCTGGTGCCTTTGGCCCCGGCCTGCGGGTTGGTTTTGGCGACAACGATGACCACGTCGGCATGCCAGCCGTTGGTGATGAAGGTCTTGCTGCCATTGAGGATGTAGCTGCCGTCACCTTGCTTGATGCAGGTCGATTTCACGCCCTGCAAGTCCGATCCGGCGGCGGGCTCACTCATCGCAATCGCACCGATCAGCTCACCGCTGGCGAATTTGGGCAGGTAGCGCTTTTTCTGTTCTTCAGTGCCGTAACGCAAAATGTAAGGTGCCACAATTTCATTGTGCAGACCGTAGCCAATGCCGCTGAAACCACCGCGACTCAGCTCTTCCATCTGCACCACGCTGTAAAGCCTGTCGGCTCCGGCGCCACCATATTCCTCGGGCATGGTCATGCACAGAAAGCCGTTCTCGCCAGCCTTGTTCCAGACCGCGCGGTCCACGTAGCCCTGCTCTTCCCAGTCGGCATGGAAGGGGGCGATTTCTTTGTCCATGAAACGGCGAAAACTGTCGCGGAAGGATTCGTGGTCAGAGGTGAAAAGGCTGCGGTCGATCATGATGTCGCTTTCTGGACTGGCTGGCGGGCAAAACTGGTTTGGAAAGAATACACTGGAAAATTATTCAACCGACGACCCCCCGGCACCAAGGAGACACGCCATGACAGAAGCATATGTGTTTGACGCCATCCGCACCCCGCGCGGCAAAGGCAAAAAGGACGGCAGCCTGTATGAAGTCAAGCCCGTCAACCTGCTTGCGGGCGTGCTGACCGAACTGCAGCGCCGCAATGATTTTGATACCGCCGCCGTAGACGACGTTGTCATGGGTGTGGTCTCGCCTGTGGGTGAACAGGGCTCGGTGATCGCCAAGGTGGCGGCGCTCAAGGCGGGCTGGGCCTTCACCGCATCAGGCGTGCAGATCAACCGCTTTTGCGCGTCGGGGCTGGAAGCCGTCAACATGGCGGCGCAAAAGGTGCGCTCGGGCTGGGAAGACCTGGTGGTCGCGGGTGGCGTGGAAAGCATGAGCCGCGTGCCAATTGGCTCGGACGGCGGCGCCTGGGCGCAAGACCCCGAGACCAATTCACAAACCGCCTTTGTGCCGCAAGGCATAGGCGCGGACCTGATCGCCACGCTGGAGGGTTTTTCGCGCACTGACGTGGATGCCTTCGCAATGGAATCGCAAAAACGGGCGGCCAAGGCGCGTGAGGGTGGTTTTTTTGCCGGTTCGGTGGTGCCCGTCAAAGACTTCCTGGATCAGACCATTCTGGACCATGACGAATTCATCAAGCCGCATACCACCATGGAGGGCCTGGCATCGCTGAAATCCGCCTTTGAGCAGATGGGCGCGATGGGGTTCGATCAGGTCGCGATGACGCGTTACCCGCAAGTTGCCAGGATCAACCATGTGCACCACGCGGGCAATTCATCCGGCATCGTCGATGGCGCAGCCGCGGTCCTGATTGGCTCCGAGGCGGCGGGAAAAACGCACGGCTTCACACCGCGCGCGCGCATCGTTGCTGCCGCGCTGAGCGGTGCCGACCCAACCATCATGCTGACCGGCCCCATGCCCGCCGCCCGCAAGGCGCTGGCCAAGGCGGGCATGACGATGGACCAGATCGATCTGGTTGAGATCAACGAGGCTTTTGCTGCGGTCGCGATGCGCTTCATGAAGGAGACGAACGTGCCTCATGAGAAGGTCAACGTGAACGGCGGCGCAATTGCCATGGGCCACCCGCTGGGCGCCACCGGCGCAATGATTTTGAACATCCTGATTGACGAGTTGCACCGTCGCAAACTGCGCTACGGCCTGGCCACGCTGTGTGTCGGCGGCGGCATGGGCATTGCCACCATTGTGGAAAGAATCTGATTCAATAAACCCAAATTGGGCATATTCGGGCCAAATTGCAGCGGTTTCAGGCAAAAAATCGATTAAATATGCCTCTAGCTCTAGTAATATATACATAGTTTGCTATTTAATTTGTAGTATCAACAATCCATGAAAACCATTCAATACCGGCTTGAAAACGGCATCGCAAGCATCACTTTCGACGAGCCCAACAATGCTGTCAACACCATGTGCGAGCAATGGAATGCCGACATGAGCGAGCTTGCCGCGCAGGTGCTCAAAGACAAAGACGCCATTCAAGGCATCATCCTGGCCTCGAACAAATCCACCTTCTTTGCCGGGGCTGATCTCAAAGGC
>JANOMD010000337.1:0-3854 GCA_031420135.1 Rhodoferax sp.
TAACTTCGCGAATGGCGATCATCGAGCTGGCGCCAGCCTTGTTTTCGACCACCACCGGCTGCCCCAGGGTTTCGGTCATGTCTTTAGCCAGCACGCGCGCGATGACATCCGTCGGGCCACCGGCCGCGAAGCCGACCAGCAAGCGCATCGGCTTGGCCGGAAAAACGTCGGCGGTCTGGGCGGAACTGATTGAGGCGCTGGCCAGCGTGCCTGCGGCGAGAAGGCTGAGGAATGCCTTTTTCATGTTGATGTCTCCTTGGGTCAAGTTCTGATTTCCATTGTGCATCCGGCGCGGTTGGCCCGGCTTGGATGCGTTCATTGGGTTGCCTTAGTGCAGCCGCGCCTTGTAGGGCCAGGTCTCAATTGAGTGACCCTATTGAGACCCCCCACACCCAGACGCTGTGCCAGGCCGTGCGCCAGATCAATTGACAGGGCCACTGGCGGGCGGGTCAACCGGTGATCGGACCACCGGATGATCAAGTTAACAGGGGCACCATGTCCGGGTCTCCCTTGAGCATCGCCCGTTGGTAGGCCTCGCGCTCGCCGATGCGGCGCAGGTAGGCCAGGATGTGAGGGTACGGGGCCAGGTCGCGTGGCATGAAGAAGCGCATGGTGGTGAGCGAAAACACCGCCATGATGTCCGCGGCAGTGAATTCGTCGCCGGCCAGGTAGGCCGCGCTGCCCAGGCGCGCTTCAACCAAATCAAAAACCCGGTCCAGGCGGCCTTTCATGGCCAGCAGGGTCGCGTCATCCGGTGCCAGGTTAAGCCGCCGCAGCATCATGTTGCGTCCCATGTTCGGCTGGAGATTTGCGTTGGCAAAGTGAAACCAGTAAAGATACTGGGCAAAGTCGGGGTGCGTGGGGCCCAGCGCCAGTCGCCCGCCGCCATATTTTGCAATGATGTAGTCAACGATGGCGCCCGACTCCGCCAGCACCAGCGCTCCGTCAGTGATCACAGGTGCGGCACCAAGCGGGTGCAGCGCCTTGAGCTCGGGCGGCGACAGTATCGTCACCGGGTCGCGCACGTAGTGTTTCAAAGCGTAGGCAAGCCCGAGTTCTTCGCAAAGCCAGATGATGCGCTCTGACTGTGATTTGCCCAAATGGTGGATGGTCAACATGATTTGGATTCCTCGGTACGCCGTTGATGAACGCACAAGTCTCGCATATCCGGCCAGCGGCCTGTGAACCAGCGATGCGCCAAACGGTCAGCGACGCCAAAGCCATCTCAAAGGTCGAAGGCGAAGTCAGCTGTACAAAAAGCAGCAACCGAAAGTGCCAGATGGCCACGGCCAATATTCCGTCGCCGCATACTTGCGGGCTGGGTCAAGTCCAGCTCGTAGGTGACGCCGTCGATGGTGTCAAAGTTGTAGGACGGAAATTCGACCAGGCTGTGCCGCTTGCCACAGACCACAGGCAAACCACAGCCAACAGGTGCTTTTTCATGGGGGATCCTTCGTGGCACGAACAACCATGACGCAAAAAATTATGCTACATAAATACTAGCAAACTATCTATATAATACAAAAGCTAGAGTCATATTTTGTCGGGAAAATCAGTTTTTGGAGATCAAATCCATCAAAATAGACATCATTTGATATCGCCTGTCATATCAAATTATGTGACCTCGCCACAGCCTATTTGATCCACAGCCGGATCGAATCCCAGGCTCGCCCTAGCACGCCGGCCTGCTCCACCGCTTCCAGCGCTACCAGCGGCACTTCGGCAATAACTTGCTCGCCCAACATGATTTTCAGAGTTCCTAGCGCGTGGTTTTTGGCAAACGGTGCTACCAGTGGATCGCCTCGCACCACCTGGGTTTTAAGTTTCGCGGCGCTGCCAGCCGCGACCGTGACGATGATCGGCTGCGGTCGCCCGATCTTGATGGTGCTTTGCTTGCCTTTCCAGACAGCGGGTGTCACGACAGCCTGGTTCGCATCAAACAGTTTGACCGCTTCAAACGCGGTGTAGCCCCAGTTAAGCAGCTTCTGCGATTCATTGGCGCGGGCGTTTTCGCTGGTGGCACCCAGCACAATGGACAACAGGCGCCGGCTGCCGGTGGTCGCCAGTGTCGCTGTCGCTGGCGGCAACGCAGGCGTACTTGACGCCGCCGCCGGGCCAATTGCGCCGCTGCCTGGCACCAGGACTCCGCCTGGCACAACTGCAATGCTGCCCAGGCTGGCGAAATCGCGCTTGGCGGTGGCGATCAGGCAGTAACCTGCGGCGTCGGTGTGGCCGGTTTTCAGGCCGTCAACCGTCGGGTCGCGAAACAGCAACAGATTGCGGTTGGTGTCATTCGTGGCGGGGGTTCCGGCGTAGTGGTATTTCTTGATGGCGTAGTAGCCGATGTACTCCGGGAAATCTCGAATCAGGCGAGTTGCCAGCACGCTCAAATCGCGCGCGGTCGTCAGATGCCCGGCTTCGGTCAGGCCTTCAGGGTTTTTGTAACTTGTGCCCTTCATGCCGAGCGCCCTGGCCTGTTCATTCATGAGCTGGACAAAACGCTCGACCGTGCCGCCCACGCCCTCGGCCAGCGCCATGGTGGCGTCATTGCCGGACTGCACGATCATGCCTTTGATGAGGTCTTCGACTGGCACCTGCATTTTCGGGTCGATGAACATGCGCGAGCCCGGCATCTTCCAGGCACGCAGGCTCACAGGCAGGGTTTGCTGGAGATCGATCTTTTTGCTGCGCAGGGCATCAAACACCAGGTAGGCGGTCATCAGCTTGGTCAGCGACGCCTGCTCGACGGGGGAGTCGATGTCTTTTTCGGCCAGCATCTGGCTGGAAGTCACATCAAACAGCAGATATGACTTGGCCGCTATTTCAGGTGCCTGCGGCGTTTGGGCACCAGCGCCAGTGCAGAGCATTGCGGCAATGGCAAAAACAAGATTTTTCATGAGTGGGGCACGCCGGGTGCGAAGAGTGGGTGGCAAAAGCTGATCGCTATTATTATAATAGCTTTGATGGCCTGTGAGTCGCGCGCTGGTGGGCGATATTTTCGATGGATTTTGAGGTTGGGCCAGGCCCACCGCCAGCCGTGTCAGCGGCCGACGGACGCTGGCAGCAACAGGCGCTGGACCACCTCGCTGCGCATCAAATGCGAGCTGACGATCTCGTCAATGTCATGCGCATCCACATAGGAATACCAAACCGCTTCGGGGTACACCACCGCCACCGGGCCACCGGCGCAACGGTCCAGACAACCAGCCTTGTTCACCCGCACTTTGCCCGGCCCGGACAGGCCTGCTGCCTTGACCTGGGCTTTGCAGCGGTCAAACCCGGCCTGCGCGTCGTGGCGGGCGCAGCATTCTTCGCCGTTTTTACGTTCGTTGAGGCAGAAAAATATGTGGCGTTCGTAGTAGGAGCCGTCAGCTAGCACGCTGGCTTTTCCCGATTCGGTCAATTTGGTGTTCATGCCCGCATTTTAGATATCGCGCGGGCGTGGCTCTGGCCGACCGATCAATACCAGCACGTAGACCAATGTTGCATAGGGCCAAAGCCACGCCAGCCACTGCGTCACACCGTTGAAGCGGATAAACCGGCCTTGCTCCCAGGCGTGCATGGTCTGTTCGAAATACGGGCCGATGGCCGCCTGATTGAGCACGCTCAGGTACACACCCAGGCACAAAACCGCGAGCGCCGCAATCACCCGGCGCGGCGCGAAAAGCAGGCTACAGGCCGACACGAGCGCCAGCACCAGACCCACTTTAGCCGGCAGTCCCAGCCAGGTCCACGCATGAAACGGGCCAAAACTCAACGCCGCCGACAGCGACGTCACGCCAATGCCGCTGACCATCACGGCCAGCACAAACAGCCCGCGGCGCAGGCCGCCCCGAATGACGCAAAACCCAAGA
>JANOMD010000338.1:0-7955 GCA_031420135.1 Rhodoferax sp.
CGTAGGTCCCTGGTTCGAGCCCAGGTCGAGGAGCCAAAAACAAGAAACGAATCAAGCACCTTGGTCAGTGGCCGGGGTGCTTTTTTTACGCCTACTTGCATCCTTAAGAATTCAGAATTTAATATCACCTGTGATATTAAAAGTCTTGAAAAACCCGCCGCGCCGTCAATTTTCCGATCAAATTAGCCACTAGCTCTAGCTTTATATACACAGATTGCTATCTATATAATAGCAAATGAAATTTCAAGGCACCCTACGGGTTGACCCGTGGAGGGCTCCCGTTTTGCAAGCTTAAGGTTGCCCAGGTTGATCGAAGCACGCAAGGTGCCCTCAGGCGCGAGTGTTTTGGTGAGAAGTGAATCCATTCTGTCCATTTCAACGTAATAAAATTGCCATGGAGATGACCGACACCGGATTACAGACGATTTAAATTTTGCCCCATGAATGATCGCGCTACTGTTTTCGCACCCGAGCAGCAGGCTGCAGGCCATCAAATTGATGGCCTGCGCAGTGGTGCGCGCCATCTCAGCGGCGCAGCGCTCGCGCAAGCTCTGACTGACGCACGGGCGCGAACCTGGGCGCTGGTCAGTGACCTGACCCCGGCGCAGTGGCAACCACCGATTCAACCAGGGGTCAATCCGATCGCGTGGGAATTGGCGCATCTGGCCTGGTTTGCGGAATTTTGGGTATTGCGAGGACCCCATCAGTTCAGCCCCAACGGCGTGGTGACCGCCCATCACGCGCCCCGTTTTGCCGGTCCTGACGCCCATTTGGACTCTGCCCGGCTACCCCATCCCCAGCGGTGGGCAATCCCCTTGCCCGAGGCTGCCGCTCTCAAGAAAATGCTCGATGACCAGCTTGCGGCCTGTGTGGCCGCACTGTCAGGCAGCGAGTTGTCCCGGCCCGATTTGACCAATGACAATGAGGCCGATGACGCTCTTTACTTTCATCGCCTTGCCCTGTTTCACGAAGACATGCACGCAGAAGCGCTTTGCTGGCTTCGCGCCGCCTTGGGCTATGCGCCTCCCGTGGGCATCGTGATGCCGAGTTGCGGCCTGCGCCAACCGCTCAGGGTTCGCGGTGGCGACGTCAACCTTGGGTCTGGCGCTGATGCGGCAGGCTTCGCTTTTGATAACGAACGACCCGGCAAACGTGTCAGTTTGCAAGATTTTGAAGTTGACAGCCAACCGGTCTCGGCGCTTGAGTTTGCCGAATTTGTTGACGCTGATGGCTACGGGCAGGCTCAATTTTGGTCAGCGGATGGCGGCCGCTGGCGCTCTGAGTCCGGTTGCTGCCAGCCGTCGCACTGGCGACGCAGCTCGCACGGCAGTTGGCAAATGCGCTGGTTTGACCAGTGGCTTGCACTACAGCCCGGCGTTCCAGCGATGCATTTAAACGCATTTGAAGCCGAGGCGTATTGCCTTTGGGCCAAGCGCCGCTTGCCAACAGCAGCAGAATGGGAGCACGCCGCCCAATCAAGCCGAACCAGCCAGTCCGGTCAATCCGATAATGCTGGATTCACCTGGGGCAACAGCGTTTGGGAATGGACAGCCGACGCCTTTGCGCCCTACCCGGGGTTTTCGGCCGGGCCGTATAAACAGTACTCGCAACCCTGGTTTGGCGATCACCGTGAACTGCGCGGTGGCGCGTTTGCGACCCATCCACGCATGCATCACCCGCACTACCGGAACTTTTTCCTTCCCGAGCGTTCTGATGTCTTTGCAGGATTCCGCACAGCGGCGCTTTGAGCCTCCACCCCGATGGCCCGCCCCCCATTCATCACTCCGTGAAACGACGCAATTTTCTTTCCAGCAACCTGCGGGCCGGCCTTGTCGGTGTTGTCGGCGCGACCAGTCTGTCGGGTCTGTTGGCCGGTTGCACGCTGGCACCGGATCAAGACCACACCGAGTCAGACTCGCCACGCGCCATGCCACTCACGCGCAAGGTGCGCACGGCATGGGTTTTCAGCTCAGGCGGGCCGCGCGGCTTCGTGCATGTCGGCGTCATCAAGGCGCTTGCAGAACTTGGCCACACGCCTGATTTGCTGGTGGGTGCGTCGGTCGGTGCTGTGGTGTCAGTCATGCTTGCCTGCGGGAAGACGGCTGGCGACATTGAGCAGTTGGCCCTGGACCTACAGCCGATGAGTCTGGGGCGGTGGGCAATTGGCAGCAACGAACGGCTCAGTGGCTCGGCCGTTGCCAGCATGGTTCGACGTGAGGTCAACGACAAACCGCTGGAGCGAATGTCGATTCCGGTCGTGTGTGTCGCCGCCCGTCGGGCTGACTCCCAGATTGTCGGGTTCAACGCGGGTGATGCTGGGGTTGCCGTGCAGGCCAGTTGTGCAATCGAAGGGCAATTTACGCCAGTCAGAATCCGTGGTGAACAGTTTGTAGACCCGGATTTGCATCAGCCACTTCCAGTGCGTCTGGCCCGCCAGCTTGGGGCGCAGCGGGTGCTGGCGATTGACGCATCGGCGCACGAGAGCCGTGCGCCCGCAGGTGCTGAATGGTTCCGTGCCATCGACCTGAGAAAACGCGCGCTGACCGAGCCGGATGCACAGTCCGCCAACCTCACGCTTCATCCAGACTTTGGTTATTACGTGAACCTGTCCCGCGAGTTCAGACAGCGCGCCATTGCGGCGGGCTACCGGACCACCATGGCGGCTGCCGCACAGCTTGCCGTACTGCATGCTTCAACCTGAAAAACAATGACGACTCATCCCCCCACACTGGTCTTGTTCAACTACGACTGGGATACCGTCGGCTTCGCGCAGGCCTGCGAGGCCAATGGCGACCCTGCGCCTGATCACGCCGGGTTTGACCTGTTTTCGTTTCCGAGCAATGCCAGTCTGGCTTGGTTTGACATCGAGCGTTTTGTCAACAGGCTGGCGCGAAAGGCCAAATCGGCCGGCTGGAAGGCGGTCGTTTCACACCACGAACAGTTTGGCGCTTTGGCCGCAGCCATGCTTGCCGAGAAAATGGGCTGGCCGGGTACACCGGTCAACGCCGTGTTGGCCTGCCAGCACAAGGTGTATGCACGCCAGGTGCTGGAGCAAGTGTGTCCGCAGGCCAACGTCCCGTTTGCAGTGCTGGACGCCGAGTACGGCGGTGACGTTCCCCATGGCCTGCGGTATCCGCTGTTTATCAAGCCTATCAAGGCCGCGTTTTCGGTGCTGGCGCGTGTCGTGCACTCGCACCAGGAGTTGACCGAACATACGCGCTTTGGTGCCTGGGAGCTGTGGGTGATACGCCATTTGGTGGAACCCTTCGAGCGGGTTTTTCAAAAGCGAATGGGGCCGACGCAAAGCGCGCACCGGTTGATGGTTGAAGAGCCCGTCAACAGCCCGCAATTCAACCTGGATGGGTATGTCTGGAAAGGACAGGCAAGCGCTTTTGGCGTGGTGGATGCCGTGATGTACCCCGGCACCCAGGCCTTCATGCGCTGGGATCTCCCCAGCCGCCTTGGCATTGACATACAGCAGCGCGCCCTGGAAGTCGCGCAGACTTTCCTTGCTGCCATCGGCTTTGACCATGGCCTGTTCAATATGGAGTTTTTTTACGATGAGGCGCAGGACCGCCTGACCGTGATCGAGTTCAACCCGCGCATGGCATCGCAGTTTTCTGACCTGTACATCCGCGTTTGCGGCGTTGACATGCACGCCTGCTCGCTGGCAATGGCGCATGGACAGCATCCAGACACGGCCAAACGAGTCGCCCCCACGGCAGGTGCGGCGTCAAGCCTGGTGTATCGAAGTTTCCAGCCGGACCAAGCCTGCGCCATGCCAAACGCCGAGCAGACAGCGCGCTTTGCAATTGACTATCCTGACGGACTTTTGTTTCCTTTTCCCAAGGACCAGGGCTCAATTGAGCGTGACTTCAAATGGCTAGGCTGCTACCGCTACGGCATTGTGCATTTGGGTGGCCGCGACCAAGCAGACCTGCGACGCCGCGCCGTAGCAGCAAGCGCAATTCTGGGCTGGACCTCACCCTATCTCGAGCATATTCCTGGCGCGGCGGAGGGAACTAAAGATGCCTGGCCCGCTCTTGGCAACCCACTCATCGCATTCCTGGAGACTTCAAGATCATGACAAAACAATACTCAACAAACAAGAAACCAACCACCACTTTCATGGGTCGGGCACTGGCCGTCACAGCGCTGGCCATAGCTCTGGGCGGCTGCGGTGCCATGGTCGCGCAAAACCCGTCGTCAAGCCTGAAACCCGTGAATGCGGTGGCAGATTCAGAAGACAGCCGGGTCATGCTCAAAGGCGCAGACGTTGTGGCCTATTTCACGCAGGGCAAATACGTGCAGGGAACCTCGCAATTCAAGAGCGACTACGAAGGCGTCACTTTCAGGTTTTCAAGCGCGGCGCACAAGGCGCTGTTTGACAAGGAACCCAAAAAATACCTGCCCGAGTTTGGTGGCTATTGCGCCAATGGCATTGCTTACGGCATTCCATGGGGCGGCGATGCTGACACGTTCAGCATGATTGACGGCAGGCTCTACATCTTCGGAGGCCAAGCTTCCAAAGACGGTTTTGAGGTAGACCCTGTGGGCAACCTGGCACTGGCGCAGAAATACTGGAAAGACGAGATTGCAGGCAGCAACAGTATGATTCAGCGCACCAAGCGCTTGGTGTTTAAAGTGCCGCACTACAAAAGTGGGGATCAGATCGCAGCGGAAGTGACGGCAGCCAAGGCCAAAAAACCCTGAGTTAAATAGGTGTTATTCAAACTACTCTGGGTAGCCCAAGGCCGGCTGGCTGTGCCCTTCAGCCGCTCGCCACCCAGGCAGCTTGGTGAACAAGTTTGAGAGCATTGAGCCCACGTCATACTGGGGCCAAGACTTACCAGGATTTTTGACTTCCCACTCAGCGCGAATTTGTGCGCCAGTCTTGTAGTGAGGCACTTTAGCGGCGTAACTGGACAACGACACACCACGCCAGCCCTTGTTCTGGATCGCTGGCCACAGACGATCGCCATGGTCAACGTTCCATTGAGGATCAACTTGCCATGCCGTTTGACCCAAGACGTCCCCAAAAATGAACAGGCGATCTTCAAAAATCTGCCAGGATGTGGGGTCGCTCCCCAACTTGATATTGAACGCGGCGCCACTGGCGCAAAAGCCTCCGTACTGAGGCTCATAGCGTGCCGGGCTTGCGACGAACAGGGCCTTGCTCTGTGCCGATGCAAAGTAATACGTGCGGTCTGGCAGCAGGACCTTGTGTTCAGGTCTGCCACGCGTGGGCGTACCTTGCGTGAAATAGGCGACCGGGTCGTACCCCAGCAGCATTACCGGGTCACCCGCGCGATTTTGAACGGTGGCGTAGGGCGTTCCACAGGCCATCAAAAACACGGTGGCACCTGAAAGCAGCAAGGCTTTAATGATCATCAGCATGACTGTCTCCTGTTCAGCGCGTCAATAAGCGCCTTGTAGCGTGGCTGGCTCCATCCACCAAGGCGACCATCAGCAGCATCGCCCCCAGAATGGTAGCTGTCTTGTTCATCTGGAACAAACCCATATGAAAGGCCAGCAGCTGGCCCAGACCGCCTGCGCCCACCACGCCCAGCACGGCGGCGGCACGGATATTGTTTTCCCAGCGGTACAGGGTGTAGCTCAGCAGTTGCGGCAGGATTTGCGGCAGTGTCGCGTAGAGGAATACACGCACATTGCCAACCCCTTGCGCCCTTAGCGCGTCGCCCGGGCCTGAGGGTGCATTCTCAACGGCTTCCGCGAACAGCCGCCCCAGCACGCCAGAGGTATGCAACGCCAGCGCCAGCGTACCCGCGAAAGGCCCCAAGCCTGCCGAGATCAACAGCAACGCAGCCCACACCAACTCAGGGATGCTTCGCAACGCGTTCAACAGCAGGCGCGTGGGCGTGCGGGCAATGCCCCGATCCCCCGCATGCATGCGGCTGGCGGGCAAAGCCAATGCCAGGCCAGCGATTGCAGCCAGCAGGGTTCCCAAAGCTGACATGGCCAGTGTTTCCCAGGCACCCAATGCCACTTTTCGAACAAAGGCGCTCGACAGATCAGGTGGAAAAAACTCAGCAATAAAGCGGCCCATGCTAATCGCTGCATCACGGGACAGAAACTGGCCCCACTTCAAGTCAAGCGACCAAAAACTTAAACCCACGAGCACCAACAGGCCCGCCGTGAACCAGCACGCCTTGCAGCGCGCTTGAAACAACCGCAAAGGCAGCTTGAACGGGGGGTTGGCAGCGGTCACCTTGTCCATGATTTGGCTTTTGTCGGCTCTAACCGAGAGACTTTCGCAACCACGAGCTAACTTTGTCCGCCAGCGCAACAAGGGCGATAAACACCAGCAACATCGTGGCAACTTCACCGCCATTGAACATTTTCATGGAGTTGTCCAACTGCTGGCCCAAGCCGCCTGCGCCAACAAAACCGAGCACCACGGATGAGCGAATCGCGCACTCCCAGCGGTACACCGTGTAGCTGGTCAATTCCGCTGCGTTGGTGGGAAGCAGGCCGTAAAAGAACGACTGAAGCCGGCCACTGCCGTTGCGCATCAGGGTCTGCGTTGCATGGGTTTCACCACTCTCCAAAATTTCGCCATAAACCTTGCCCAGCATGCCCGCGTAAGTCAGCGCGATCGCCAATACGCCGGCAGTTGGCCCTAAGCCCACCACGCGCACAAAAACAAGCGCCCATATCAACTCTGGCATGCTGCGCAAAAAAATAAGCAGCCATCGTACGACTTGCCGCAACCAGTAAGGCCCACGCGCCATGCGGCCTGACAGGGCCGACACTGAAAGCACTCGGGTGCTCAGGAGCGTCAGCGGAATCGCCAACACCAGTGCCAGCGTGATGCCGGCAGTCGCCATGGCCACGGTGCGCCAAGTTTCGCGGGCGACCAATTCCAGAAACTCGGCGTTGAACACCAAGGGCCAAAAACTGGCGATGAATTTCGCACTGATTTTGAGATTGGCAGGTTCCAACAAAATCCAGGGCTTGAACTCGGTCGTGACCCCCAAAGGCCACAGTGCGACTAGCCCAAGGCTGATCCAGAAGACGCGAGACATCCAGGCCGGGTCACGCTGTGGAACCACTTTCGACGCGGACTGACTGGGGATCGCAACGGCGGTCATTTCCGAATCAATGACGGGTCAACGGCAATGCATGACCGCGGGCTGCGGTGGCGCGGGGGCTATCTCGAAGGGAACAACAGCCGCTTCACCATATAACTCTCGCTCGTAGCTGTCATAGAGCCGGGCCAAACGCTCGGGGGTCACTTGGTCAGCGGGCAAATCAAAGACCAGTTCACCATCACGCAATCCAACGATGCGCGAAAAATGCGCCAGCGCCATGTCCACTTGATGCAGCGTCGCCACCAGTGTCACGCCGCGCTCGCGCGCTCCCGCAACCAAAGTCACCATAGCTTGATTGGCTCGCGTGGGATCCAGAGCTGACAAAGGCTCATCAATCAACCAAAGCGTTGCAGGAGCCACCAGAGCGCGGGCCAGGCCGACTCGCTGGCGTTCACCGCCCGAGAGGCGGTCAACCCGTTCAAACAGCTTCTCCGAAAGATCAAAACGCTCCAAGGCGTTGTAGGCTGCCGGAATATCGATGGGGTAGAACAACGAGCGCACACTGGACAGCAGACTCATCGCGGGTAGGCGAGCTGCAAGCACGGCCGTCACCACCCGTTGGCGCGGCGGCAACGGCGGCACTTGGGGTGCCAAAAACAGTCTGCCACGAAGGTGTTGCAGCAGCTTGCGCGACAACTTCCAGGGCGATATGTCGCCGAGCTTGAACGTCCCTTCCATGGGCGGCAAGGCACAGGCCAGCACCTGCAACAGCGTCGTCTTGCCCGCGCCGGACGGGCCAATCACCGCAACTTGCTCGCCAGCGCGAACTTGCAGCGTCAACGCCTTGAGCGCCGATGCGGCTCCTGCGCGCGCTGCCGGATGGCGCGCGCTTGCATTTTGCAG
>JANOMD010000339.1:0-6316 GCA_031420135.1 Rhodoferax sp.
GCGGCGCAATCGAGGCAGCACTCTCGCCGGTGTCAAGGTCCAAATCAGTGCCTTCAGAACCGGTGAATAGTTGATCCATCGCATGCACCACGGCCGACCAGTTCAGTGGACGGGTAAGGTGGCGCCAGGCAAAATCAGGCGCGTGATCACCTACACAAATCAGTTTCACATGCTTGTTGAAGGTGGGGGACGCAAGCGCCATGCCCCCTTCATAACTGTCCGCATCCAGAATCACGAGGTGGGGCGATACCAGCAACTCGGGCGTCCACAATGTGTATTGTGCGAAACGCCCCATCGAGAGGCGAAACACCGTATTGAGCGCGTGCCGCTCAACGTCCCGAAACCCAACTACCTTGACAAAAACCGTGGATGACATGGCGTCGTGCCCGCGTCGCTGCGCAATTCTTCACTACTGGATAGCTGTAGCCGGCCGGCGTGACCGCACGTAGTCGTCCGTGGGCATGTAGTCCTTGCCATCGGCATAGCGCCAGTTCACCATGGTGCCTTTGCCCGCGCGCAGATCGAGCGTTCCAACGTAGGCACCCATGGTGGATTGCTGGTCCAGCGCGCGAAATTCAGCCGGGCCGAACGGCGTTTTGAACTTCAATCCGCGCATGGCAGAAACCAGTTTTTCATTGTCCGTGCTGTTGGCTTTCTTGATGGCCGCAAATATCGCCTGCATCGTCGCGTAGCCAACCACAGAGCCGAGTTTCGGATTCTCATTGAACTTCTTGTAGTAATTGGCCGCAAATGAAGCGTGGTCCCGGCTGTCGATTTGATCCCACGGGTAGCCGGTCACGATCCAGCCCTTTGGCGTTTCATCCTTGAGGACTTCCAGGTATTCCGGCTCGCCCGACAGCATCGAAACAACTGGCGTCTTCGGGAAAATATTGCGCTGGTTGCCCTCGCGGACCAGCTTGGCCAGATCCGCACCAAAGGTCACGTTGAATATTGCGTCAGGCTTCGACTGCATGGTTGCCTGCAGCGTTGTTCCGGCGTCAAGCTTTCCCAGGGCAGGCCATTGCTCACCCACAAACTCGACGTCCGGGCGCTTGGCCTTGAGCAACTCCTTGAAACTGGCTACGGCGCTTTGGCCATATTCGTAATTGGGCGCAATCGTGGCCCAGCGTTTGGCGGGGAGCTTGGCCGCTTCTTCCACCAGCATCGCGGCCTGCATGTAGGTGCTGGGACGCAGTCGAAACGTATACCGGTTTCCCTTCTCCCACACGATAGCGTCTGTCAATGGCTCGCTTGCCACAAACAGGCGTTTGTTTTTCTGGGCGTGATCGGCCAGCGCCAGACCTACATTGGACAGAAATCCACCGGCCAGCACGTCCACTTTTTCGTTCGACGTAAGTTCTACGGCATGCCGCAGCGCTTCTTCGGGTTTGCCACCGTCATCGCGCGCAATCACCTCTACCATGCGGCCCAGAATGCCACCCGAAGCGTTGATTTGCTCAACTGCCAACTGCCAGCCTTGCCGATACGGCATGGTGAACTGGGGAATATTGGAATAGCTGTTGATCTCGCCAATCTTGATCGGTTTGGCTTGCGCAAAAGCAATGGCTGAACTGGCTGCAAGCAGCAAAGGCAAAATGAATTTCATGAATCCTCCAAGCGGCTGGACTTTAGCAGGGTTTCCCCTAGCGCTCTTTCAGGTAGGGCTTTCCGAGCGCCTGCGGGGCAACCGCCTTGCCAATAAAGCCCGCCAACAATATCACCGTCAACACATAGGGCAGCGCTTGTATGGCTTGCACCGGCACTTCACCCACGCCCGGCAACCGGACCCCTTACAGGCGGATCGCTGCCGCGTCCAAAAAACCAAAAAGCAAACAGGCCCAGAGCGCACCAACCGGGTGCCAGCGACCAAATATCATTGCCGCCAGCGCCATGAACCCGCGTCCGGCCGTCATGTTGTGGGAAAACGAGGCGCTTTGCGCCAACACCAGATAACTGCCCGCCAGTCCACACAAAATGCCGTTGAGCGTCAGCGCTGCGTAGCGCAGGCGAACGACGGAAACGCCAGCGGCATCCACCATTTGCGGATTCTCGCCTACCGCACGCAGCCGCAAACCAAACCGCGTCCTGAACAGCAGCCACCACGTTGCCGGCACCAGCAAAAGTGCCAGGTAAACCAGCGCGTTGTGGCTAAGCAACCCTTCACCGATGAGCGAACCGAGCACCGGGATGCCCTTTAAAGTATCGGCAGCGTGCGGGAAAAGCGGCTGAATCCGCACCGCCGTGGAAACCGGCGGCGTTTGACCCCCTTGCGCAAACCAGGCAATGCCCAGAACCATGGTCATTCCCACCGCAATGATGTTGATGGCGACACCGGACACCACCTGGTCGCCCCGGTGGCTGACACAGGCGAGTCCGTGCATCCAGGCAAGCAAGGTTGCAATGCCCATCGCCAGCACCAGTGCAATGGCGGTTGAGCCAAACGCCGCACCGCTGGCACCGGCCACAAAGGCCGCAAACAGCATTTTTCCTTCCAGACCAATATCAATCACCCCAGCGCGCTCAGACAAAAGTCCGGCCAGCGCACAAAGTATCAAAGGCGTGGACACCCGCAATGTCGAAGCCAGCATGGCGCCCAAAAGCGTTTCATCCATGGGGCATCTTTGTATGACCTGAACCCGAGGCCTTGGACAGCGCCCAGCCGACCGGCCGGGCAATGACATACACCATGGCACCTGAAAACAGCACGATGAATCCCTGCACCATAACCACCATATCTCGACTGAACCCGCGAATTTCAAAAGCCACTTCGGCACCGCCCTGGTACAGCGCCCCAAACAGGATGCTGGCCAGAACAATGCCAACGGGATGATTGCGCCCCATCAACGCCACGGCGATTCCTGTAAAACCGGCACCGCTGACAAACTCCAGCAGCAGTTTGCCGCTGACCCCGGCGATTTCATTCATGCCCACGAGGCCGGCCAATGCGCCTGAAATGGCCATCGCCACTATCACCTGGCGTTTCGAGCGTATGCCTGCATACTCGGCCGCACTCGGACTGGAGCCCACTGCCCGCAAATGAAAACCTGCACGCGTACGCCACAATAACAAATAGACCGCAAGGGCCGCCAGCAGTGCCAGAAAAACGCTGAGGTTCAACGGCGAAGATGGCCATTGCACGCCGATCCAGGCCAGGGCTTCGTGTACGCCGGGCAGCTTGGCGGATGCTTGAAACGGCAGGCTTTCCACCGACATGGTGCCTTTGGGTCGAAGGTGATTGACCAGCAGGTAAACCAGCAAGCTGCTGGCAATGAAATTGAACATGATGGTGGTGATCACGACGTGACTGCCCCGATAGGCTTGCAAATAGCCAGGCACAACCGCCCAGACCATCCCAAACCCGGCACCAGACATCAACATCACCGGCAACATCAGCCAGGCCGGCAAATACGCGCCAAACCACAACGCAGCCAAACCCGTGCCAAGTCCGCCCAATATTGCCTGCCCTTCGCCCCCGATATTGAACAGGCCACCATGTAGGGCGACCGCGACAGCAAGCCCGGTGAATATGAAGGTCGTGGCGTAATAAAAGGTGTAGCTGATGCCCCGCTGGGTGCCAAAGGCACCCCGAACCAACACGCTGATCACATCGACCGGGTTTTGTCCCACCAACGCGACCACGCCCGCCGCGACCAGCAGCGCAACCGCCAGGCATACGACCGGCAGCAACACCAGGTCAGCCCAACGCGGCAACGCCTGTGCGTCGCTCAATGCTCACCACCGGTCATCAGCATGCCCAGACGCGCTTCGGTACAGTCGGCAATCGCCAGCTCGCCGGTGACGCGACCCTGGTACATCACCATGACGCGGTCTGCCAACGCGAGTATTTCATCGAGCTCGCTGGAGACCACCAACACGGCCCAGCCCGCGTCGCGCATCGCCCGCAATTGGGAATAGATGAATTCAATCGCGCCAATGTCCACACCCCGCGTGGGTTGACCGACCAGCAATACTTTGGGCGACTGTCCGATTTCACGTGCCAGCACCAGTTTCTGCTGGTTGCCGCCCGAGAATTTGCTGCAAACCAGCTCCGGATTCGGCGGGCGCACATCAAACCGGCCCATCAGTCTGGCCGTTGCCTTGCGCATGCGGTCATGAACCATCCAACCAAACCGGGCATATTCGGGCAGACCGTCATAGCCCAAAGCCGCCGATTCCCAGGCTGCAAAACTCATGACCAAGGCGCGCGCATGGCGGTCTTCGGGAACATGCGCCAGCCCCAGGGCACGGGCAGTGAGGGGATCGAGCCAGGCCCCGGCACTGAATTGTCGGCCGTTGAGCATGAGTTGCCCCTGCGCAGGATAGAGCAAGCCGCAAAGCACATCCAGCAGTTCACTTTGCCCGTTTCCAGACACGCCCGCCACGCCCAAAATTTCACCTGAACGCAACACCAGATCCAAGTTATCCAGCCGTGTCACGTCCATGGCGTCGCGCACCGTGACACGGGTAGCTTGTAGCAGAACTTCGCCGGTTGACCGGGGCGCGCCATCTGCGCGACCCATGTTGACCTTGCGGCCGACCATGGCTTCGGCCAACCCCTCGATCGAAGCCTGTGAAACAGGAAGTTCCTGCACCACCCTCCCCCCCCGCATGACCGTCACGCGGTCACACAAGGCCATGACTTCACGCAGCTTGTGCGTGATCAGCAGAATCGTGGTTCCCTGTGTCCGCAGCACCCGCAGGACATCGAACAATTGCAAGGTTTCCTGGGGCGTCAACACAGCGGTGGGTTCGTCAAGAATCAGAATTCGGGCGCCCCGGTAAAGCGCCTTCAGAATCTCCAGCCGCTGGCGATCACCCACGGCCATATCAGCCACCAGGGCGTCCAGGTCAATCCGCAAGCCCGTGCTTCGCATTAAATCGTCAAGCTTGGGCCGGACCTGCGAATGGGCTCGCATCAGCAACCAGTGAGGCTCTGCGCCAAGCATGACGTTGTCAAGCGCAGAAAGGGTATCGACCAGCATGAAGTGCTGATGGACCATGCCAATACCCAGCGCAATAGCATCGTCGGCATTGCGGATGCTGGCTGGCTTGCCAAACACCTGAATGTGCCCGCTGTCGGCCTGGTAGAAGCCGTAGAGCACGGACATCAGCGTGCTCTTGCCCGCACCGTTTTCACCCACAATGCCATGCACCGTGCCACTCTGAACGCGAAAATTCACACCAGCATTGGCGGCAACGGCAGCAAAGCGCTTATTGATGCCGACCATTTCGACGGCCATGCTGGCCGACCCCGAACCACTGCCTGCTGTCGGCAGGGGCGTCAGTACAGACGTCAGTAGAGGCGACTGGACCGGCACTTCGGGCACCATGCCGTCAAGCCGAGGGCCGGTCAGTACCAAATCAGAACTTGCAGGCGTTGTCAGCCATGTAGTCCGCAACCTTGATTTTGCCGCTGATGATGTCAGCCTTGGCTGCATCGACCTTTTTCAGCATGTCAGCGGACACCAGCTTGGCGTTGTTTGCATCCATCGCGTAGTCCACGCCGCCTTCCTTCAGGCCCAACACCGAAACCCCTGGCTTGTGGCCCATGGCAACGTTGAAAACCGCAACGTCAACGCGCTTGAGCATGGAAGTCAGCATCGTGCCGGGTTGCAGATGATTCTGGTTGCTGTCCACACCAATCGCCAGCTTGCCACCATCTTTCGCAGCCTGGTAAACACCGGTTCCGGTGCCGCCGGCCGCAGCGAACACGACGTCGGCACCTTTCGCGAACTGCGCCTTGGCCAGCTCACCACCGCGCGCGGGGTCGTTCCAGGCTGCTCCGGTGGTGCCGGTCATGTTGCCGAAGACCTCGGCCTTGGGGTTGGCAAACTTCACGCCCTGCTCGTAACCGCACTGGAATTTGCGAATCAGCGGAATGTCCATGCCGCCCACAAATCCGACTTTGCCGGTTTTGCTGGCCATGGCGGCCATGGCGCCGACCAGGAAGCTGCCTTCCTGCTCTTTGAAAACAACCGACTGCACATTGGGCAGGTTCACCACCATATCGATGATGGCAAATTGCAGCTTGGGAAAGTCCTTGGCGACCTTCTCTATGCTGGAGGCTTGGCCAAACCCAATTCCGATGATCGGGCTGGCACCGCGCTCGGCCATGCGCCGAATCGCCTGCTCGCGCTGGGATTCATTGGAGATTTCAAAATCAAGATAGGGCTTGCCGGTTTCCTTCTTCCACTTTTCCATACCCCGGTAAGCGGCTTCGTTGAATGACTTGTCAAATTTGCCACCCATATCGAACACTATGGCCGGTTCTGCCGCCACCGAAAAGCTCAAGGCAATTGCCGAAGCCAACAGACCC
>JANOMD010000340.1:0-3118 GCA_031420135.1 Rhodoferax sp.
TCATGCATTCCAACGCTGCCTTGATCACCCGCTTTTACACCGCGCTGTCCCGACTGGATGGCGCCGCGATGGCGGCCTGCTATGCCGACAACGCCACCTTTTCCGATCCGGTGTTTGTTGACCTGAAAGGCAGCGAGCCCGGCAAGATGTGGCGCATGCTGTGCGCACGCGGCAAAGACATGACGGTGGTTTTTGACGGCATTGAAGCCGATGACGCAATCGGCAAGGCGCACTGGGTTGCCACCTACACTTTTTCAGGCAACAAAGTGGTGAATGACATTCAAGCCCGGTTTACCTTCAAGAATGGCAAGATCGAAACCCACCAGGACCAGTTTGACCTGTACCTGTGGATGCGCCAGGCGCTGGGCCTCAAGGGCGTTTTGTTGGGCAGGATTCCGGCGGTACAGGCCAAATTGCGAAAAACCGCACGCGCCAGGCTGGATGCATTCAAGGGCTGAGCCAGCCTGCGCAAACCCTGCCTTCCTATTCAAGCCATCGCAACCGACCCGCGGCGAACCTTGCGCACATTGAAGGCGCTGACGATGATCATGCCTTGCACCAGCGCCAGCCCGAAAAACACGCCCGTGTATTGATGCTGGTCCATCAAGACACCAAAAATCAGCGGCGAAATTGCCTGCCCAATATCAAGCCCGGAATAGACCACCCCATAGACCCGGCCGGTTGAATTCTCTGGCGTGGACTTTTTCACCAGCAGATCCCGCGATGGCCCGGCCGTGCCGGATGCAAAACCCATCACGCCAAACAAGACCGGTACCGCATACGCTGGCAAGTGAGCCAGCCCCAAGGTCAGCGCCACCAGCGCGGCAATGGTAAAGCTTACGGCCACCACGCGTTCGCAGCGCTCGGGGTTGGACGCTAGAAAGCCGCCCAACACCATGCCGCTGGCGCTGCACACCATGTAGATCGTCAGGCAGACTGCCACCATCGCCATGGGCACGCCATGCAACTGGCGCGCTGCTTCGGGCGCAAAGGCCTGAATCACGCTGAGCACGATCGCGTAAAGAAAGAAAAACCAGAAACACATCCAGACCGAGGGAATTTTCAGGAAGTCGAAATTGCCGCTGGGTGCAGAAATTCCCTTGACCGCATCGGCCTTCACAGACGCAGCCGGAGCCAGCGTGAGCTTGTCGCGGTGAAGAACCAGGGCGGCCAGCACCACAAATGCCAAACATCCCGCTGCCATCAGCGCGACGCGCCATGAATACGCCAACGCCAACGGAACCAGCAGGGCAGGCGCCAGCGCCCAGCCTAGGCTGCCGGTAATGCCGTGTGTGCTGTAGGCATGGCCCAGCCGCGAAGGCGTCACCTTTTTGTTCAGCAGTGTGTAATCCACCGGGTGGAACACGCCATTGCCAACGCCCGCCAGCGCCGCAAAACCGGCCATCATCCAGTAGCTGGTGCTGATCGAATAACCAAACGCTGCCAGCCCAAGCAGACTCAAGCCCGCAAACAGGATGGGACGCGGACCAAATTTATCCACCCAGAAGCCGGACACGGCCTGGACGATGCATGAGACGACAAAAAACACCGTGATCAAAAAACCCAACTCGGTGTAGCTCGCGTTGAAGGCGTCTTTCAGCCACGGAAACAGTGGCGGCAGCAGCAACTGGCTGAAGTGGCTGATCATGTGGGCCACGCCGACCAGGCCAATCAAATGGGCATCTTGACGAAAGGAATTCGCCCCATGGGGCAAAGTGGCGTTGAAGGTTGTGATCGACATAGTCCTATCGTAAATCAATCGGGCGATCTCTGGCACCCGCGCAGCCGGACATTGGCGTGACTCGCCGCAGACCAGCAATTGCCAGGGACTTCAGGTCAGGGCACACGATTATTTCAGCGCCAGTTTAGCTATATTTTATATAGCTAACTATCTATATAATATGAGAGCTAGAGCCTTAAAACGTTGATAATTTGGTCAAATTATTGGATTTCAACACGATAAATTAACTCACAGGTTAATTTTTAGCCCAGGACGCAGCCATGGCGCGCGCAATTTAAAGCCTCAAAACAACCGACTTTGAACCTCGTGATTGGCTTGCATCCAAGGATGATTTGACTTACTATTAGGCTTACTTTTTGGAAGTCCAACCCATGGAAACTGCGACCCTCTCAAGCAAAGGCCAACTCGTCATACCGCGCCAAGTGCGCGCCCTGGCGCATCTGACGGCGGGCGACGAATTTGCCGTCAATTACGTGCAGGGAGAAATCCGGCTGCGGCCATTGAATCGCGCCAGGACAAGCACCATTGATGATGTGGCGGGCTGTCTGGCCAAGTTCGCCCATACGCCTATGACCGATGAGGAAGCCGAAAAAATCGCCAAAGCGCGGCTGCTGGCCCAGGACATGGCCACAATGACAAAACTCAAAACCGTCCGCAAGGCGCCAAAAATTCGCGCCAAATGATCGCCATCGACACCAACCTGCTGCTGCGTCTGGTGCTGGACGATGACGCAGCGCAGCAAGCCCGAGTCAATGCACTGCTCAAGACTGGCCGGTTGTTTACCGCACCCGCCACCGTGTTGCTGGAGCTGGTTTGGGTGCTGCAATCCAGGGGTTTCAGCGCTGTCCACATTGTTCGCGGCCTGACCAGCTTGCTGGAAATTCCCAACTTCAAACCTGAGCATGACATCGCCATTCGGGAAGCGCTGCACAGTTACCAGTCAGGAATGGACTTTGCAGATGCCCTGCATCTGGCCTTGAGTTCCCACCATCAAAAATTCATGACCTTCGACAAAGAATTCAAGCGCAAAGCCAAAAAGCTGGGCCTTCACCCCGAAGTGGCGCTGGCGTGAATGAAGTGAGTGAACTGAGTGAATTGACCGGCAGCTTCTGATGACGTCATGGACTGCTGCGCCGCTAATTCGCTGCCCACGCACCCAAAGCCTAAAAAACAGTTCTGGTACTTCTACCGGAAAAATGTCAGTCTTAAGTTCAAGAGCAGGATCTATTCCAGCTAACCGCTTGCATTTTTGAATCAAACCGAATCCATCGCCAGCCATTGCCTGGGCGTATAGGCGCGCACGGGGCTGTGGGCGAAGTCTTTGAGGTTGCGGGTGATGATGGCCTGCGCACCGGCTTGATGGGCGGCTTCGGCCAG